>DATGOR010000001.1:0-3693 GCA_035305805.1 Vicingaceae bacterium
TAAACAGCTACTCACTTTTTCTAACAATCATGTTTTGTTTGAGTTACCTTTTATGCAAGAGCCTCAAAATTTTCAAGAAATTGTTTTTAAACTACAAACGCAAGGTTACAAGCCTATTTTGGCTCACCCCGAACGATATTCCTATTGGCACAAAAATTTTGAAAAATACGAAGAGCTAAAAGCTAAAGGGATATTGCTTCAGTTAAATTTATTATCGTTAACAGGACATTATTCTCCTGAAGTAAAGAAAATTGCTGAACGTATGGTGGATGCTGGTCTGGTTGACCTTGTTGGCACAGATTGTCATAAAATTGAACATCTAGCTATATTAGAAAAACATGCTAATTCCAAATACTTTAATCTGTTAGCCAACAACTCCAACTTACTGAATAGAAATATTTAAATTACGCTCTGCAATCATTTTCCTTAAGTTTATCAGGGCATATCGCATTCTTCCCAAAGCAGTATTAATACTTACATTGGTAGCTTCTGAAATCTCTTTAAAACTCATGTCAAAATACAAACGCATCATTAATACCTCTTTTTGATCGGCAGGTAAGAACTTTATCAACGCCTTCACATCATGCAATGTTTGTTCCTTCTCTAATTGTTGTTCTACATTTTTCTCGGTATTTTTTATAATATCGAATATATCAAAATTTTCACCTCCTGTAGTAGTATTCATTCGGTTGCTTTTTCTATAATGATCTACAATTAAATTATGGGCAATACGCATTACCCAAGGCAAAAATTTACCTTCATCATTGTATTTTCTACGCTTGATGGTATTAATTACTTTAATAAAAGTATCTTGAAATAAATCTTCTGCAAGTGCTTGATTTCTTACTTTACATATAATGTAGGTGTAAACAGCTTCTTTATGTCTGTTAATTAATTCTTCTATGGCAGCTTCATTACCTTTTAGGTAAGTTTGCACCAATTGTTTTTCGGTAAAGTGGGATAATTGCATAATATCTCTCCTTTTTCTTTGGTTAACAATTAACTTTCTTTAAAAAACTAAAAAAAGTATTTATAAAAAAGAGTAGATATTACTTATAGGCGATATATTTTTAATTACAAGTTCCCTTAACGGTAAAAAATGAATAAAGTTACAAGGGTTACGAAATTAATAATTTATTTTTAAATAAAAAATTATTGAGAATTATTGTTTGGATTAACATTTTTATCGTCTCCGCCTTTGTATAATACAGAGAAAATAAACAACATCACCGTTGCAGAAATAAAAATGATAAATAAAGAGCTTAAACTCTTTCTTACAATGTGTTCTACCTCTATAATGTCCCAAATCGCTAATAGAGACATTACCGTGAAAAACACCACCAAAATGGCTAATAAAATGGATATTCCTTTTCTAAACATGTTACCAAAGTTAATAATTTATTTTATAAATCGTTTATTTTGATTTTAGAAATGAACTAAAGTGATAATTTTTCAACATTAAAAACAACATATTTAATGTTTTAACACAAATTATCTCGAATTACACAAATTTATTTTCATACCCAAAAATTAACGCCAAAAACATCTTCGATGTTTTGAATCTGTGATAATTAGAGAAATTTAATCCTTAATCTGTGTTAAAATAAGAATCATCAAAGTTCTCTCATTTTATATTAATGAAGTTCAGCCAGTGCATTTTCCAACAATTGAAACAATGCCGGAATTTCATTAAAATCAGCTGTACCAACAGATAACCTGTACCAAGGAGACTCTGTGGAAGCACCAAAAGCGTAGAACGGAACAATAGCAATATGTGCGTTATTAAGTAAATAAGCCGTAACATCAGCAATACTTTCCAATTTGGTTCCTGATTTTGTGGTTTTTCCTACTAAATCAAATTTAACTGTTAAATAAATAGCGGCTTGCGGTGGAATAGCATCTACCTGAAAACCTTTATCCTTTAATTGAATAATCCCATTATAAAATGCATCTAATCGCTTGTGAATGTTCTTCTTAAAAACGTTCAAATATTCATCTACTTCAGGTTTGTTAGCTAAATAGTTGGCGGTAGCTACTTGTTCAGCTTTTGGCGACCAAGCTCCAACATGACTTAAAATAGCCCTCATCTTATCCATTACTTTTTGTGGACCGAAAGCCCAACCAACTCTAACACCTGTAGCTGCAAAAGCTTTTGAAATCCCATCAATATATATGGTATAATCTCTCATTTCCGGAAATAATGAAACCGGATCAAAATGTTTGGTTTCTCCATAAGTGAGCACCCAATAAATTTGATCAAAAAGCAAGTACAACGGTTTTTCATCAACTGTTCTTCTTTGATTTTCTTCTAACACCAATTGACAAATTTCTGCCAAACCTTCTTTTGTAAAAGTAGTTCCTGTTGGATTTAAAGGCGAACACAATGCAATCATGATTGCTTCTTTTATGTATGGTTTTAATTCAGCAGCCGTGGGCATAAAATCATTTTCGGGACGGGTCTCAATCATTTGCTGTTTTCCTCCCGATAAGTGGGTGTAATGGTTATTATTCCATGATGGAACAGGAAACAAAACCGTGTCATTTTTATCAATTATAGTTTGATACAATGCATAAATTAATGGACGAGCACCACCTGAAATTAATATACTGTTGGGCGAATAATCTAACCCTTGTCTGGTTTTTAAAAATTCAGCTACCTCTACCCTCAACTCCTCTACTCCATTAGCAGCAGGATAGTTGGTTTCATTATTGGTATAAGCTGTAATAATTTCATTTTTAAGAGCCGTAGGAATTGGAAATAAAGTGGGGTCAAAATCACCAATGGTAAGGTTGAATATTTTGTTTCCTTGAGCAATTTTTGCTTTTACTTCTCCGGCTAACTTAATAATTTCAGAACCTTTTAAGTTTTCTGCCATTTGAGATACTTTGTTGTTTACAGCTTGTTGTGTTTGTTCCATTTTATAAAATTTTGTGAACGAAATTAACTAAACAATTTGTTGATTAACTCATTTTTATATCGGAATTTATTAACTAATTTTTTAAACTATTAGTTGGTTAGAAATTGAAAATGAATTTATTGCTTTTCAGAAAACCAATTAAAAATAGAATAAGGTTTACTATGAACTGTTTTATGCTAAAAAGCATTAATTTTAAGCCCTCAAAAAAGAAACATTCAATGAATAAAAACTTACAAGGTATTTTTCCTATTTGTTATTTTGCACCAATAAATTATTTCTATTATTTACTGCAATATCCGCATGTAACATTCGATATTCATGAGCATTTTGTGAAGCAAACTTTTAGAAATCGTTGTCAAATACTAAGTCCAAATGGTGTTCAAAACCTTTCCATTCCAATAAAAAGTGTAAAAAAAAGAAAAACTTACTGGAACACTCAAATTTCTAACACCGAAAACTGGCAAATTTTACATTGGCGTTCGTTAGAAGCAGCTTATCGTAGCTCTCCATATTTTGAGTACTACGAAGATCATTTTGCTCTTTTTTTCTTAGAAAAACAATTTGATTTTCTTCACGAAATTACTTTAGCAACACACGAATTAGTAGCTAAGTTAATTCAATTACCTGTAAAACACCAGCTCTCAGAAAGCTTTGTAAAAACACCTGAGAATACCGATGATTTTCGTGGGTTAATGTCGCCATCGAAGCTACCTAAAAACCTTGAACTAACTCCATACATTCAGGTATTTAGCGACAGACATCCATTTACTACCAA
>DATGOR010000002.1:0-6134 GCA_035305805.1 Vicingaceae bacterium
GGACTTCAGAATGAAATTATTACTTCAGAACGAGAAGGTGGTTGGTCGGGGTTAAATTTTTACCTTCCTGAAAAAATTGCTTTTAACCTTACTACCGAAGAAAATGTCAATTTTTTTCTTTTCAGAACGCTATATTTATCTGTTCAACAACAATTAAAGCTAAACTGGGAAGACCATGATGAGTTTACCGGTTTAGAAGCTAAAGAAAAAGCGTATCATAACGCTGACTTTGTGCTATCTGCTTTATTTAGCGAATATCCGGCAACAAGGGCTATTTATGACAACCAAAAAAGAAACCTTGAGAACTACTATGCCAATAAAAATTTAACTCCTGATTACAGTTGGCTTTATGGAAGATGGATGAGAACCAACCAAAAAGCATTTTTAGCAGAAACCGAAGCTTTAAATAACTTAAAAAGTCTGTTGGAAGATAATGAAATTACCACCGAACTGGCAGCCAACCCAAGTGATGAGGTAGAAACAGTTGCTATTGATCAAAAACAAGCGGAAGATAGTGTGGCTCACAACCAGTTTGAAAAAGTAGATACCTTATCGGAGTTTAATGGCACTTTTAAAGAAATGGATGGAGAAGATACTTTAAGTGATGATGAAGAAGCCATAAGAGAACTTAATTTAAAACATACTGTAAGAACCGATGAAGCTAACCATTCAGTTTATCAAGCGGAATTTGTAAACAGTAGCAACTCCATTTTAACCGAAACTAATAATACCGATAATTATTTTTTACATTACAACGAGTGGGATTATAAAAACAAGCATTACAAAAAGGATTTTTGCAGGGTTTTCCCAAAAAAAGTACCGCAATATGCAGAGAGTTACGCTCATCAATTGATAAAAGATAATGTGAAAACCAAAAATGATTTGCTAAAAATATTTTCCAATATTCATCAAGAATATGAAAAAGTAAATAGAGTAAACTTTGGGGAAGATATTGATATTGATGCCACTACAGATGCACTTATTGCTATTGCGGGTAACAAAACACCTTCTGAAAAAATTTACACTACCAAACGAAAAAGAAAAAAAGACCTTTCTGTGTTGTTACTAATGGACACTAGCCTTTCAGCAGACGGGTATGCTGACAACCATAAAGTTTTGGACGTTGAAAAAACGGCTGTAATGCTTTTTGGTGAAGTGCTCAACGAGTTTGACATCAACTTTCAAATCGATACTTTTTCATCTCGAACAAGAAATAACTGTTCCTACAAAACAGTAAAATCTTTTGAGGAAAATTGGAAAAAATGCCGTAATAGAATCGGTGCAATAGAAGCAGAAGATTTTACCCGCATTGGTACAGCTCTTCGCCATGCAGGTAGCCTGATGGAAAAGCAACCAACACAAAAAAAATGGATTATCTTACTCTCTGATGGAAAACCTAATGATTATGATACCTACGAAGGTCAATATGGCATTCATGATGTAAAAAAAGCCTTGCAAGAACTTAAAAATAAACACATCAAAACTTTTTCATTAGCCATTGAGGCTCAAGCAAAATATTATTTACCACAAATGTTCGGACATAACAATTACGCTATTTTACCACAACCTACTGAGTTACCTTACGCTTTTGCTAAGTTTTACAAACAATTATTACTAACCTAACTAAAAAATATGATTCACCATGAACAAACACACATCAATTTATTATCCACCGGGTGGAATTTTAATATGGTTTTTAATCATCCTCGAAATTTTTACATTTTTGGGCGGTATTATGGTCTTTTTAACCTACAGAAACGATGAACCAATATTGTTTCATGAAGCTCAACAACAATTAAACCCTTTAGTGGGTACTATCAATACCGTTGTATTAATTATCAGTGGCTATTTTATAGCTAATGCCCTAACATTTATAAAAACTAACCAACAACAAAAAGCTGCCAATGCCATATTGATTAGCTTAGGTTTGGGGGTGGTATTTCTCATTATTAAATCTACAGAATACTACCTTAAAATAAATGAAGGAATTGGATTTACGGAAAATACTTTTTTCACTTTTTATTGGATGATGACCGGGTTTCATTTCATTCATGTACTCTTCGGAATAGGATTGCTTAGTTATATGTATTTAGGCATTAAAAAGAATACATACCATGCAGATAACTATTTTGATGTAGAAACTTCTGCCACTTATTGGCATTTGTGCGATTTAATTTGGATATTAATATTCCCCATCTTTTACCTAATATAAAAAATATAGACTGTTATGACAAAAGAAATTAAACTTAACACTTTTTTGCTTGTGTTTTTAATTATTGGCATTGCTGCCATCTATTTTTTGGCAGAAAATGGCTCCACCAACTCACTTTTTATTATTGGCGGAATTACAGCCATTAAATTTTTGGCGGTAGCATTTCAATTTATGGAAACCAAAAAAGCCAATCTGTTTTGGAAAATATTGGTAATACTATTTGTTCTTGCTTTTCTAATAGGAGTATTTGTTTTGAGTTAAAGACTATATTACATTTTTTAAATAACAGTATGTTTTAACTACCTTTGCTTCCCAACAAAGTCATTAAAGAATGAAACTACAATTTTTATTACTACTTTTTTTTATCTGTTTTAATAAATTTTCTCAAGCCAAAGATATTACACTTACCTTATCACCAGATACTATTTTAAGTGAAATTGGGTTCTCGTGTCTTAAAGTAATTGACAAAAGAGAATATAAAGACAATATTGGAGTTGTTTCTAGAGGACTTGGCAACAACAACACTCAAATACATCTTTCAGATAATTTTGAAGTACATTTAACAGAAGCTATCAACAAACTTATTCCTGAAAATAACACGACCCCTTTATTATTAGTATTTCATAATCTAAAAGTATCAGAAAATATAGGTACAATGAACCAATACGGATATTGTGATATAGAGATTGAGTTTCTAAAACAAATAGACACACTTTTGTATTCTTTGGGTACAATAAATCATAGTGTTTATGAGAGTAGTTTTCATGTAGAAACAACACATAATCAAAGAGTTTTAAAGGCTCTTCAAGATTGTTTGCTAAAATTTAATAATACCGACTGGAAAAATAACCCAGGAATATTAATTGAAGATTTTGAAAAAGAGAAGGTGTTCGATTATAAAAATGTTCCTCCTAAAGGGGTATATTTTACCTACACTCAAATGGTAAGAAAATCTCCTTTAAATACATTAGATTTTAAGATTGTTGAAGCTAAACAAACTAAAAAATTAGAAACTTATAGTATTGATTTCGATAATAAAATAAACACAAAATTAATCCAATTCATTTCTGATGGTAAAAACATTTACATTCAAACAACCAATAACCAATACTTAAAATCAAAATATTTTGGCAAATACATTTACTTTTATGGTAGAGTTCCTATTACCTCAAATTCTGACCCAACAATTTACTTGTATGTAGGAATTGCAGGAGGATTGGTAGGAGGATTTATTTTCGGAGGTTTTGATGATGGTGTTTCAACAAATACATCAATAAAAGGTGCTATTTTAGACACAGAAAAAGGCACTATAAATTTTGTTACAGATAGATGTTTGTATGAAATCACTAAACCTTATCCTGAAATTTTAAAAGAATATCGATATTCTAAAAGAGAAGTAGCAGATAAAGAAGATGTTATTATTAAGCTAAATTCAAAATATTAAGACTATTTTCAAAAGCTATATTTTTATAGTTTTTAATTTTATAAAGTGATAAAAAAAGATTGAGGTGTTTTCTATGTTATAAATAGGTTGTTGTTAAACTTTTACCTTATTGGAGTAATAGTTTTAGGGTAGATTGTAATTATTCCTCCAAACAAAATTGAATGGTTTTTAAATCAAAAGATTGAATGTGTTGGTTAATTGCTACTTGAAGTCTGCCGCTTTTATCCACTCCAACAATCTTCCCACTTACTTTTTGTTGATGAATGATAAAACTGTTTTCTTTTTGGTAGCCTAACATTTGTTTCAAATAATCTTGGTTCAATACCGTTAATTTCCCCGATTTTAATTGCATATAGCGTTTTTCTATAAAAAAAAGTACCTCTTTTAGCAACGATGCTAAATCATAAGGTTGATTCGTGATTTGTTGCAACGAAATGGCATGAGAAAGATCTTTAGGAAAATCAACCTGATTCACATTCAACCCTATTCCGGCAATACAGTATTCAATTTTGGAATTTCTGAGGATATTTTCCAACAACATCCCGGCAATTTTTTTGTTGTTAACATAAATATCATTCGGCCATTTTATCGCTACATTTTTAATGCCTCTATTTGTTAAAAAATCAAAAATACCTAATGCTACCATTTTGCTTAACAAAAACTGTTCATCCACCAAAAGTGATGGTTTTAATACAACCGAAAAAGTTAAATTTTCATTTGGTTGACTTAGCCAAACGCTCCCCCGCTGCCCCTTTCCATTAGTCTGATTTTCAGCAAAAACAACAGTCCCATCGGTAATTAAAGCATGCTGATTTTTAATTAATTCAGCAGCAAAAACATTGGTGGATGTTACTTCTTTTAACGCAATGGTATGATTCCCTAAAAATAAACACTCGTACATAATGCACAAAAATAGTCATTGAAGTCGTTTATAGTTCTAATATAAAAATGAAAATGAATTATTTTTTTACAATACGAGGCATTTTTGAGAAGCATAGCCGTAGCTATGGTTGGAGAAAATAACGAGGTAGTGTGAAAAAAGAAACATTTTATAATTTGTAGTAGGGACTATAATCGACTTTATTTACTCCTCCATTAGCATCACTAACAATTTTTTATAAATTGAATTTCTTCAATTGTAAATCCGTAACTTTGCCCCTTTAAAATTTTTAATATTATTAATGACTAAAGTAAAAAAGATAGAAGACACCCAATTATTAATTGATGTAATTATTGATGCACTTCAAGACACTAAAGCTGAAAATATTGTTTGTATTGATATGAGAAAGCTCAGCAACGCTGCAACACAATTTTTTATTATTTGCACAGGAAATTCTAACACCCACGTTGCAGCTCTTGGTGGAAATGTGGAGCGAAAGGTTAGAAAAGAACTAAAAGACAGACCTTGGCACACCGAAGGATACAGAAATGCCGAATGGGTTTTATTAGATTATGTTCATGTGGTAGTTCATATCTTTCAAAAAGAGCAACGTGAATTTTACAACCTTGAAGGATTGTGGGCCGATGCAGAAATTACTGAAGTAAAACAAGCTTAATACAATTTTTTTGAATGGAAAACAATAATAAAAACAAAGGGAACAACTTCCCCCCTAACAACAACAAAAAGCCTAACAATAAGAAACCATTTAGTTTTTATTGGATTTACGCCATTGTAGGTGTTGCACTTTTAGCACTTCAACTACTAAATTGGAGCGGAGGCTCTTCGGTTATCAGAGAATCTGAATTTGAACAAATGGTGCTTCAAGGAGATGTAGAGGAAGTAATTGTAGTGAAAAACAAAGGGGTAGCAAGGGTTACTCTTACACAAGAAGCTTTAGCAAAAGAAGAACACGCTAAAAGAATACAACAAAATAATTACACAGGAAACAGAGGTCCTCATTATACGTTTGAATTTAACTCGTTAGACAATTTTGACAAAGACTTAAAAAAATGGAGCGAGGAAAATAATTTAAAGTACAAAACCGTAACCGAAGAAGATTGGTTGGGAGGTATCATCGGGTTTATTTTACCTATATTAATCATTGTAGGAATATGGGTATTCCTAATGAGACGAATGTCTGGTGGTGGAGGTCCGGGTGGTCAAATTTTTAATATTGGCAAATCTCGAGCTCAATTATTTGACAAAGAAAAAAGCATTAAAGTAACTTTTGAAGATGTTGCAGGTTTGGAAGGAGCAAAAGAAGAAGTACAAGAAATTGTAGAATTTTTAAAACAACCTGAAAAATACACCGAATTGGGTGCAAAAATACCTAAAGGAGCTTTATTAGTTGGTCCTCCCGGAACAGGTAAAACGTTGTTAGCAAGAGCTGTTGCCGGAGAGGCAAAAGTTCCCTTCTTTTCCTTATCCGGTTCTGATTTTGTAGAAATGTTTGTAGGTGTAGGTGCTTCTAGAGTAAGAGATTTATTCAAGCAAGCCAAAGAGAAAGCACCATCTATTATTTTTATTGATGAAATTGA
>DATGOR010000003.1:0-16979 GCA_035305805.1 Vicingaceae bacterium
CCTTTCAACATTAAGTGGAAATTTTGACCATTGGCACATTGACTATATATACCTTAATGACAACCGAACTTTTGCCGATACTTTACTAGACGATGTAGCTCTTACCACTAATTTTTATAATTTGCTTAACGAATTTACAGCTATGCCTTGGGACCATTATCTTACTGACACCATTGGACTAATGGCTGAAACCATGCCTGTTACTTATAAGAATAACTTTAACTCTTCTTATGACGTTTTTTATAAATATGAAGTAATTGATAATAATGGAGCCGGACCAATGGTTGAAGTTTATCCATCAGGTGTTGCTTCTAAAACAGTTGCACCATATAGTTCATTAACCGAACCTCAAGCTGTTTACCAAATAGCTCCTAATTTTTTAAATGATTTTAATTTTCCATCAGACAACAGTAACAACAAGGTATTTGAAATTAAAAACTATTTTGATATTAACCCTTTTATAGACATTAATCAACAAAACGATACTGCAAGAGCTTATCAAGTTTTTGGAAACTATTATGCTTACGATGATGGAAGTGCTGAATTAGGCTATGGAATTGAAGGTGTTACAGCCAAATTAGCCAATCAATTTCATATCAAAAAAGCTGATACACTTACTGCCATCAGTATTTATTTCAACCCTATTTTAGACAACATTTCAGGCGAGAGTTTTAAACTAACTGTTTGGAGTAGCTTAAATCCGGAGGTAATTGTTTACCAACAACCTGATTTTTATTACCCTTCTTATTCTGCTACCAATCAAATGGTGGAATTTGCTTTAGGAACACCTATCATTTTAAATCCGGGAGTATATTACTTTGGTTATCAAAAAATTACAAACAGCCGATTAAATGTTGGTTATGACGTTAATACGTCTAATAAAAACAAAATTTGGTACAACGTTTTTGGGAATTGGGAAAACCCCTCCGGTGGAATTCCTAACGGATCATTAATGATACATCCAATTTTTGGAACAACAGGAAATCCGGTGGTAAGTATTAGCGAAAAAACAGCTAAAGAAAGTTTTGATAATTGGCTGATTTACCCTAATCCCACTACAAATTTTGTTACCATTATTAATGAAACCAATAGTGATTTAGTGGAATTGGAGTTAATGGATATGTATGGAAAAATAGTTGCCAAAGAACAATTTTTCCAAAAAACAAATTTGAACCTCCAACATTTAAGCAAAGGAATTTATTTTGTTAGGATTATTTCGCATAGCACACAACAAATCAGTATTAAAAAACTTATTTTACAATAAAAAATCATGATAGAATTTCAGGAAGAAGAGGAAGATAATGATTTGTTTGAACACTATCGATTTAAAGCCGACAAAGGACAGGAACTACTCCGTATCGATAAATTTTTAATGGACAGAATTCCTAACACCACGCGAAATAAACTACAAAATGCGTTATCGGAAGGACATATTTTAGTTAATAAAAAACCTGTTAAAGCCAATTACAGAGTTAAGCCTTTGGATGATATTTCTGTAGAACTACCTTATCCACCTCAAGAAATTGAATTAATCCCTGAAAATATCCCTTTAGATATTTTGTATGAAGATGATGATTTAATTGTATTGAATAAGCAATCCAACATGGTGGTTCATCCCGGCTTTGGAAATTTCACCGGCACACTGGTAAATGGTTTAATACATCATTTTGCCAACCTTCCTGAAACAGCCATGGCAAATCGTCCGGGTTTGGTGCATCGTTTGGATAAAAATACCACAGGAGTAATGGTAGTGGCTAAAACAGAAAAAGCTCTTAGCCACTTAGCTAACCAATTTTTTGAGAGAACCATAGAAAGACGTTACCAAGCATTGGTTTGGGGAGATTTTGAAGAAGAAAATGGCACTATTGAAGGGCATGTAGGCAGAAGTCTGCAAAATAGAAAAATAATGAATGTTTTTCCTGATGGAGAATATGGAAAACACGCTATAACACATTTTAAAGTATTAAAACGCTTCGGCTATGTAACTTTAGTAGAATGTAAACTAGAAACCGGAAGAACGCATCAAATAAGAGTGCACATGCAATACATCAAACACCCATTGTTTAATGACTACGATTATGGCGGTGATAAAATTTTAAAAGGAACTTCATTTTCTAAGTACAAACAATTTATTGCCAATTGTTTTGAAATTTTACCACGTCAGGCATTGCATGCAAAATCATTAGGGTTTGAACATCCTACTACCAAAGAACGGATGTTTTTTGAAACCGATTTACCTGAAGATATTTCTAAAGTTTTGGAAAAGTGGGAGACCTATGTCAGTAATCGCTCTATTTTTGAGGATTAAGAATTTAACCATTTTATAAATTTACCCCAAAATGTGGTAGGTTGGTTCTCTTGCACTTCCGTGGATTCAACTGATTTTGTTACTACAGGCTCGTTTGAAGGTTTTGACTTTTTCTTATTTTGCTTTTTTTGTTTTTGAGCGAGTTCTTGTTGAATTTTTTCGTAGTGTTTTTTGCGCAACTCTTTGGCTTTCTTTTTTCTTAAAGCTTCTTGCTCTTTTAATTTTCTTTCACGCTCTTTTTTCTTTTTCTGTTCTTCAGCAGAAAGTAATTTGGCCTCTTTATCTTGCAAATCCTTCAACCTCAGTTCTTCTGTCAGTCGTTTTTCTCGTTCTTTTCTTTTCTTTTCCTCTAATGCTTTTTTTCTTGCTGCCTTTTCTATTTCCTCTTGTTCTTTTTTTGCTTTAGCAGCTTCTCTTTCATCCTTTTTGCGTTGCTCTAATTCCTCTTCTGTGTAAACAACACCATCCACATTTACTTCTATTTGGGATTTGTCGGGCAAATCTATCTTACCTATAATTTTTGGCTGAGCAATAGCAGAAATTTCTTCCACTTTCTTAGCAACCTCTATCACTTTCTCTTCTTTCTCTTCTATTGTCTCTTCTTTCTTATCCTCTGCTTTTTGGACTTTCTCGTGTTTTACTTTAGTTGTTTCTTCTTCTTGGATAGGTTCTTTTTTACCAAAATATTGAATCACATCATCTATCAAATCATCAGGCACTTTAGCATTCGGATGAAACTTAATGGTGGTATTCTTTTCCTTTTCTAGGAAACGTACAATCTTCTCTGTAGAAGTGTCTAGTTGTCGTGCTAATTGTCCTAATCTCATATCAATTTTTCGTTTTTTGCAAAGCTATAAAAATTAGGCGATTGTGAAAAATACTTGTGGAACTAATTCTCTTTTTCTTGTTTTTTATTTTCGATATAAATGTACTGATAAGTGGTTGATGCAGTATTTTGACTTTTATCATTATCGTTATCTTCATCATCTTCCTCATCTTCCCAATGGTATTCTTTTTTTTGTGGTCCTTGTTTCCTATAGTAAACTGCTAAAATTACACCTGCCATAAATCCCCAAAAGTGTCCTTCAAAAGATATTTCAATTTTTATAGGAAATATTCCCCACACCATACTACCATAAACAAATACTACAAAAAATGATATAGCTATAAGTTGTAAACTTTTTCTAATAAATCCACTTATCAGCAAAAAAGAAAACAATCCGTAAACTACACCGCTAGCACCTATATGATAGGCTTCTCGTGCCGAAACCCATGTCCATAAACCTCCCATAAAAAAAATCCATAAAAATACTTTTAATGCTATTTCTTTATAAAAATAAAATAGCGATGCCCCTAAAATTAAAAGAGGTATGGAATTATTTAATAAATGCGAAAAGTCTCCGTGAATAAACGGAGCTGTCAAAACACCAATAAGTCCGCTAATCCTTCGAGGGTAAATTCCAAAACTTCCAAAATTAAAATGAAACAATTGCTCCACCACAAACACCAACCCCATGACAAAAACCAGTATAAACGGGTAAAATATCGCTGCTATGAATTGATTTTTTTCTTTCTTGTCCAATGGAATTATTTTAAACCTCGTTGTTTTTTTATGTTTTCATAAGCCTGTTGCACTTTTTGAAACTTCTCTTTTGCTGCAGTCTGAAATTCTTCTCCCATATGGCTTACTTTATCCGGATGGTATTTTACCGCCATTCTTCTGTAGGCTTTTTTAACTTCATCATCACTTGCATTAGCAGCAATTTCTAAAATTTGATAATCACTATCTTTTTGCCTTACAAACATGGCTTTAATGGAGTTAAAATCCTGTGCTGAAATCCCTAAATAAGAGCTAATTCTAGCAATAACATTTAATTCTTGTTCATTAATTTCACTATCTGAATTGGCTACTCCAAAAAGTAAATGAACCAATTGAATTCGAGCCGACATGACTGTAAAAGTTCTTATTTGCACACAAACTTCTTCTATAGGAATATCTTTTTTTAAAATATCTCTAAGTGTAATAAGGTGTTGTTGGGTTCTTTCTGTACCAAATTGCTTTCTAAAAAAACGCTTTACGTAATCTAATTCTACTTTTAGAACTTTTCCGTCAGCTTTCATAACAGCGGCAACTAACACCATTAAACTTACCGCAAAATCGTTCGGTTGAGAAGAGTAAGTTCTAGTTCTACCTGAAGATGTAGTAGGTCCATCAGTTCCCGCACCTAATGAACTATCAATGGCAGATCCCACTGCAAATCCTAAAATTGCACCTATTGGTCCACCAAAAGCCCAACCTAAACCACCTCCTATCCATTTTCCGAATTTAGCCATTTACCTAAAAATATTAATCTTCAACAAAAGTAGGAATATTGGAAACAATTATAAATTTATTTTTTTATTCTTAATTTTTTTTGAATATTCGCAGTCTGAAATTTACAACCTTATTAAAATGTAGATAATGAGCAAAATAGTTCCGTATAATATTGTTTTTCCGAGCATTAGAAGTGGAACTATTTACTCGTTCACTACTGCGAGTGGTGTAAATTATGAAGTGAGATTTGGAAGGAAAGAAGATAATATTCTTCATACATCTATCGTTTTTGGCGTAACAAATGAAGAATATGATGGTGAAGAATACAGTATTACCAACAAAGGCGAAATGTATAGAGTAATGCGAACCATTGTTGAAATTGTGAAATTTTACTTGCAAGAGCATCCAAATATTACACAGTTTGAATATACCGGAGAACAAAGTCAAAAAGAAAAAGAAAGAAGTAAAAATGCTCGATTAGCTCTTTATGGTCGATATATCAATCAGGTTTTTGACAGTAACTGGGAGGTAATTCAAAAAGATAGTAAAGTGATAATCAAACGAAACCGATAAGCCCAAAAAAAGGTTCGTTAAGTATATGTTAAAAAAGATTAAAAAAGAAACTAAAAATGGGCTTGCAACGTTAATGAATTGAATGTATTTAAAACAATTTATAAATAGTAAATAAAAAATGAGACAACTTAAAATTACACAGCAGATTACCAAACGAGAAAGCAGATCACTGGAAAAGTATTTGCAAGAGGTTTCTCGTGAAGGTATGATTACCGCTGATGAAGAAGTAGAGTTAGCACAACGTATTAAGGAAGGAGACGAAAGAGCTTTGGATAAATTAGTACGTTCTAACCTTAGATTCGTTATTTCTGTTGCCAAACAGTATCAAAATACCGGATTAACCCTTGAAGATTTAATTAATGAAGGGAATTTAGGTTTGATAGAAGCTGCAAAAAGATACGACCATACCAAAGGGTTTAAGTTTATTTCTTACGCTGTTTGGTGGATCAGACAAAGTATTTTGAAAGCTGCTGCTGACAACTCAAGAACCATCAGGTTACCTCACAACAGGTTGGGTGAAATCCAAAAAATAAATAGAGCTTCAAGCGAGTTTGAACAAACTATGGAGAGAGAGCCTACTGACGAGGAATTGAGCGAAATCTTAGACATGGATATTGAAAAAATTCAAAACTCAAGAAAAATGTCTAAAAAACAATCTTCTTTAGATGCTCCAATGGCAAACGATGATGATAACAACAGTTTGGTAAGCGTTATCGAAAGTGAAGACTCTCCTGCTCCAAATGATTCTTTAATTCACGAATCACTATCAACCGATATTGAGCGTACACTCCAATTCCTTAAAGGCATGGAAGCAGAAGTAATTCGTTTGTTTTATGGACTTAGTGATAGAAAAGAAATGACCTTGGAAGAAATTGGTAACCACTTTGGTTTAACCAGAGAAAGAATCCGACAAATTAAAGAAAGAGGATTAAGAAGACTGAAAAGATTATCTAGAACCAACAACTTACAAACTTACTTGTAAAAAGGTTAGGTTGATAAAAAAGCAAAAACACCTGAGTATTCAGGTGTTTTTTTTTGATCTATTTTTTAAGTAATTCTTCTATTCTATTGAGTTGTTCACCCAAAGGCAAGTTACCGTCTATCCAATTTATGTCAAACCCTTGTTTTTCCATTCTCCTGAACCATGTAGCTTGTCTTTTAGCAAATTGATGAATAGCAATATTTAATTTTTCAAAAAGTTCTTCTTTAGAAATCTCATTCAGCAAATAGGACGAAATAAATTTATACTCTAATCCATAGTATTGCAATTTTTCATGGGTTACTCCTCTATTGATTAACCCTTTAACTTCATCAATCATTCCTTCTTCTTCCAACCTTGTCTTTAATCGGTGGGTAATTCGTTTCTTAATAATTGCTCTATCAAAATGAATTCCAAATAATTGGTAATTTATTTTTGGAAAATCTCTTTTTAATGCTTCATTTTCACTTTCGAATTGGGCAATTTCAATCGCTCTTATTAATCGTTTTCTGTGTTGTGTATCTGTTGTATTATGGAGTGCTTTATATTGTTTCAACATTTCTACCAACTCAACTGTAGAACGTTGACTTAACTTCTCTCTGAGTAAGCTGTTTTCAGGTATTTCTAAAAAACGATAGCCTTTTAAAACTGCATCTAGGTACAAGCCTGTTCCTCCGCACAAAATGGCTTGTTTGCCTCTGTTTTTAATGGCTGAAAATACCGTTAAAAAATCTTGCTGAAATTTAAACACATTATATTCATCACCTGCATCTACAATGTCAATTAAATGGTAAGGAACTGTTTGGTTGTTTACTTCAAATTCTTTTAAATCTTTACCCGTTCCAATATCCATTCCTCTGTAAACTTGACGAGAGTCAGCACTAATAATTTCGCCATTAACTTTGGTAGCTAAGTTTACTGCCAAACGGGTTTTTCCGGTGGCTGTAACTCCTAATATAACTATTAAATCAGGCTTTTGCATGCTGGTAAGGTTTTATTTGCTTTAATTGTAACTTTCTATAGGTCAACAACAATTCATCAACATCATGGCTAGTATTTATTTCCAACGTGTTGAGAAGTAAATTAGCAGCCTGATTAATAGGCTGTTCTCCATAAAAATTATCTCTACTGAAATGTAAATATTTTAAGACCTTAAACGCATTAAACCATTTAAAAAAAAGCGAGACAAAATGAGATTTGTTGGTGGCATTACGCCTTATTTTTTCTAAATTCTCTTGAAAATCTATTGACTTTAAATAGCTGGTTATTGAATCGGGAAGATTTACCTCGTCTGAAAAATAGAATTGCTCCGCATTGTTTACCAATATTTTTAAGTCTAAAAAAGACGAAAAATGATAGGAGTTTAGCTGTTCTGATTTATTTTCTAACCAACTGCCCATTGCTTTACCTGTTCCAAAAGGCACTCTATCTGAAACTCTGGGTGATGGATACACCACCGTATTATTAATTTCAGAAAAATTGCCTAGTGGAATTACTTTTTGTAAAAAATAAAAATCTTCTCCGGCTTTTCTTTTGTTCATTCCGCCTTGCTTATGATAAATGTTTGCACGAACTGCCATGCTAGAACCAACTGTGTGATAAGCAAAAGGTAAGCCTGCAAAAGCAAGAGCTTCTTTGTGGTAACGTAAATGCAGTTCGTATTGTATTATCCCCTCGTAAATGGATGTAGAAAAATCATTTCCGGCAATAGGGTGCTCAAAATAAATGGAACATCCGGTAGTTTTTGGGTGATTGTTAAAGTGATTTTCGATAATACTTAAATAATTTTCGGCACAAGTAGCATCTGCGTCAAAACAAACAATTACTCCTTCATTATTTTTTATACTATCCAACTTTTTATAAGCTTCGTCCATGCCAATTTTTCTTGCCATTCCTACTCCGGCAATTTTTTCAGGAATTTCGGTGGCTTCTATAAAACTAAAATGAATAAAAGATGACTTTAGAGAACTTGTCCATTGCAAAGCATCTTGTAAGGTTTGATTGTTTTGTTGTTTAATGTTGGGTAATACATTTTCAGAAGAATTAATAACGGTAATCACTTCTACTTTGCCTTTGGTAGGATGGTTTTTATACAAGCTTTGTAAGCTATTGAGCAAATGCGGCTCGTTATAACAAGGAATTACCACTATTAAGGTAGTTTCCGGAGAGGTAGCTTTTGTATGGTAAGTTTTAATGTTCAATGAGTAAGTTTGGGTTGATTGCAAAAGTAACCAACAAAAGAAAGAATTAATCTCAAAAAAAATATTTCTCGACTTTAAAAATCTATTTTTCCTTTGGCTCGGATACCCAATCCTTTTACACCAAACAAAGTACTTACGTTGGGGTGGTCTAAATAAGTTAATCGCTGCAACAAATCAACTCTGAATATTTTTAATATATTAGATACACCAACACTTACTTCTATGTAAGGAATGGCTTCATCAAATGCAAAAGTGGTAGGTGTTCCATCTTGATTAGTGGGAAAATTAAATAAATCAGGTTGTAAATCAGGGTTATTTTTATCGGTAAGTCTTCCTACCAATGCTTTAAAAGTAACTATTTCTCTTAATTTAAGTCGATTGAATAGTGGTATTCTATTAAAGAAAAAACCATTGGGCGAATAAGTAGCTTTAAAACTAACGTATTCATCACTCATAAATTCCATAAAATTCATTAAGTTAAAAGAAGCTTCTTGCAAGAAAAAAGATTGGTTGGCTTGAGGCAAGTTTAATAACGGAAATGGTACTTGATCCCATACTTTTCCTGTTTCTGTTTCTGTATCTAAATACCCAAACAATGATAAATAAAATCTTTTGAACACATTAAAAGAAGTTCTTCCATAGGTAATAGTTCCTTTGGTTAAGCCTTCTATACCTTGACGATGGCGAAGTTGAAAAATAGGGTATTTGTTGTAAATAGGCAAACGGAAATTTTTTCCTTGGTAAAACTGTTCGTTAGGAGCAAAACGTAAGTTTACACTAATGTTGTCAGTTCTAATAGCGTCAAACAATTTTGGAGATTCATCATTTTGGAAAACCATATTGCCAATAGGAGCTTCTTTACGGTATTCGTAAATAACATTATAGGCAAACCCACTATGGCTTTCTTTGTTATAATCTATGGTATAAGAATCGAAAAACAACATTTTATCGGCCTGCCCTCTTCTAAAGGAAAGTAAAAAGTTATCGTCATTCAAAAACATTAAATTTTGTCCCGGGAACACCGTTTCGTGTTGGTAAGAAACTAAGATTCTGTTTTGAGGATTATCCAAAAAGTTTTTATTGAACGAATAGGTTAACCCGGCATAATACTTAAATTCTTCGTCTTTTAGTCCGTAAGCTAAATAGGTATCGAACATGAATTTTTTATGAAAATTGGTAGTTGTTCTAAATCCTCCTCGTAATCTAAACCCTTCTACTTCATTAAAACTATAAAAAGTATTGACCGGACCTATTTCTATTTTACCAATGGAATGCCATCCTGTAATCAATAAAAAGGCAATGTCCATGGTTCGTTTAAAAGCAGGTATATTCTGTACACTATCAATCATAACATACACCCCTTTTTCTTGTTTCGTAAGTGTATCCGGTCGAACATCCACCCAAAAAGAATCCGGTTTTTCTTTGGCATCATCTGCTTTTACAATTTTTTCTACCGGACTGTAAATATCTTTATCTCTTTCCACATCAAACAAAAAGTTGGTAAATCTTACTTCTTTTTTCCCAAAAAATCCTCTCCCCTTTTTGGTGATGTTGTAATCAACAATAATTTTATCTTTTGTAACCACCCAAACACTGTCGTTATACTTAGTAAACTCTTGGTCAATTTTCATGTCTTTCACAAAGTTCAAGTTGATTTGGTCAGCTATTCCCATCTCCACTTTTACCACTGCGTAAGAAGAGTCATTAAGAATATACATATCACCAACAAATGCAAAACTCCCTTTGTTTCTAGGGGTAAAAGCTAATCGTATGGTTTCATTTCCGTTAATATCTACGGTATCTATTATAAAATACTGGTAAACCGTTGGTCCGGCATAAGAAATCGGACTGGTAAACATATTAGAAAGCAAAAAGATATCATTATCATAAATATCAATATCTTGATACAATTTATCCATTATAAAAGAAATTCCATCATCATCTAAATATCCTTCAAACCCCGTCATTTTAGTACCTTTTTCATATTCTTTCAATGTTTTTGGATCTTTACGGTAATACATTTTTGATGCTGTTTCTCTTAAAAAGATAGGCAAATAAGGTTTTCCGTTTATTTCGGAAGTATCAATATGTTCTATTACAATTTGAAACTTCTTTTTTAACCAACCTTTCTCAAGAAAATCATCCGTGATATTATTAAGGTCGATTTCAATTTTTTCGTACTTATCGTATTCATAAAATTTCATCGACTCAATTCGATTATCATTTTTATGTTCAATTACATTCTTTATGAGTAATACCGCGGGGTTGTCTTTGTTTCTATACCTTTTTTTGTCCGCTTTAATTACCACCTCATCCATGGTAATAGCCTCGTTTTTCAATGAGAAATTGATGGTTTGAGATTTTCCTAACTGCACCGATTTTGATAAGGTTTTATACCCTACGAATGAAGCCTGTAGCGTATTGGTACCCCATTGAGTTTCCAAATAAAAGTTACCATCAAAATCGGTGGTTGTTCCTACATTTGCTCCTTTAAAAGAAATGTTTACAAATGGTAAAGGTTCTTTGGTATCAGCATCTATTACTACTCCTTTAACTCTGGTAAGCGATTGAGCATTAATGCTAAAAAATGAAGTTATAAACAACAATAATAGCCATCCGTGCCTTAACTCAAGTAGTTTATGTTTAGATAGGTTATTCAAAAAAAATGAAATTTATTTAAGGTTCACAAAAGTAGCTAATATAATTAATTAGCTACATTTTTTTTATGAACATAAATTACTCCAAAAAAAATATTCTAAAAAAATGGTTTTTATATTTATTTGTTTAATATTGCACCATCAGAGTCCTGATAAGTGTAAACCAATCTACTTTATTTATTTTCATTTCACTTATTAAGAAATCTCTTTATTTTATTGATTCCATCACGATAATTATTCGTGGTAACGAAAAATTGATAACCAACATTCAACATATTACAAAAAAACAATTAATCATATTTATATGTACGACATTATTGAATTAAACAAAAAATTAGTTGGCGAGCTACGCGATATTGCCAACAAACTAGCTATTAAAAAAGCTGACAAACTAAAAAAAGAAGATTTAATTTATCAGATATTAGACCAACAAGCTATCAATCCAAAAGCTATTTTAGAAGTTAAAAATGGAGGCAATGCTGAAAACGCACCTTCAGAAGAAAAGAAACAAAAACCTGCCGCTTCATCAAGTGGAGCTAAATCTAAGCCTAAAAGAAAAAGAATTCCGACAGATAAAGCACCAAGTTTATTTAAAGATGAAGATGGCAAAGGGCAGCCATCCAACGATACCAAAAAAGAAAACCCTACGCAACCAACTCCTCCTACTACTGCTAAAACACAGCCCACTCCAACCAAGGAGAACAAACCAAAAACTAACGAACAAAAAGAAGAAAGAAAAGTTTCTAAACCGGTTTCTTCTGAAAACAAACAACCCAACAATAATAACAATAACAACAAAAATAATAACAACAATAATAACCCTAACAGGCAAGAATCAAAAAACAATACACCAGATGATCATGGTTACAATTTTGATGGCATTATTGTAAGTGAGGGAGTTTTAGAAATTATGCAAGACGGCTATGGTTTTTTACGCTCGTCTGATTACAATTACCTCAATTCTCCTGACGATATTTATGTTTCTCAATCACAAATTAAATTATTTGGTTTAAAAACCGGAGATACTGTTAGAGGAGCTATTCGTCCACCAAAAATTGGAGAAAAATATTTCCCTCTAATAAAAGTAGAAGCCATTAACAACAGAGAACCTGCATTTGTTAGAGATCGTGTGCCTTTTAAATACCTTACTCCTATTTTTCCAAAAGAAAAATTAAAATTGACAGGACATTCTAAAGATTCATTATCTACCAGAGTTATTGATTTGTTTGCTCCTATCGGCAAAGGACAAAGAGGGATGATAGTAGCACAACCTAAAACAGGTAAAACTACGTTATTGAAAGACGTTGCCAACGCTATTGCAGAAAACCATCCTGAGGTATATATGTTAATTTTACTAATAGACGAACGTCCTGAAGAAGTTACCGATATGGCTCGTAATGTGGATGCTGAAGTGGTTGCCTCTACCTTTGATGAGCCGGCAGAAAAACATGTTAAGTTAGCCAACTTAGTATTAGAAAAAGCTAAAAGAATGGTAGAATGCGGACACGATGTAGTAATTTTACTAGATTCCATCACTCGTTTGGCAAGAGCCTACAATACTGTTTCTCCATCTTCAGGAAAAGTATTGTCAGGTGGAGTTGATGCCAATGCTCTACAAAAACCAAAAAGATTTTTTGGAGCTGCCAGAAATATTGAAGATGGTGGTTCGCTAACAATTATTGCTACCGCGCTTACCGAAACCGGTTCTAAGATGGACGAAGTTATCTTTGAGGAGTTTAAAGGTACCGGAAACATGGAGCTACAACTAGATAGAAAAATTTCTAATAGAAGAATTTATCCTGCTATTGATATTGTTTCATCAAGTACTCGTCAAGAAGAATTATTACTGGGAGCTGATATTACCAAACGTATGTGGATTTTAAGAAACTACATTGCCGATATGAACCCTGTTGAAGCTATGGAATTCTTAAAAGACCGTATGTCTAAAACCGCAAACAACGAAGAATTCTTAGCTTCAATGAACGGATAAGCACCTAAATCCCCCTCGGGGGACTTTAATTTTTTAATCTCAAACCTCTAATTACTAATAATTAATGTTTAAAAATCCATTTCAAATTGCAATAGTTTTTGCTTTATTGGCATTAGTCGTAAAACTTACCATATACCTTTTAGGTGCTCAGCATGGAGACATGGAAAGGTATATTATTTACATTTACATGCTTATTCTTCTACTTACTGTATTCTTTGGAATAAGAAGCAATAAAGTAACCAACGGAACGACCACATTTGGAGAAGACTTTAAAGCCGGAGCAAGAACGTCCGCTTTCTTCGCTGTATTAGTAGCCGTTATCACATTTGTTTATTATGCAAAAATAGATGCTGACTTTTTTGCCATTAAAAAAGCTCCTCTTTTTGAAAAATTAGCTTTGGATGCAAATGAGAAAACTGCCACTATGAATAAAGAGGAACTTACAGCATTTTTATCCAATCAAATTTTAGGTATAAACATGTATCTATCTCCTTATTTCCAAGCTATGTGGACGATGTTTGGATTGGTTTTTATGGGACTTTTCTATGCTCTTGTATTTACATTTATGATGCGAAAAGTTCCCGGTTTTAAATAGAAGCTATTTAAAGTCCCCTCTATAAATTAAAAAATGATTCATTTTCATTACTATACATCGGCTTTAAACGGCTTCATAACATAACTTGAACTCATTACAATTTCGGTGTTAATCATTTTTATTTAACGCAAATTATCTCCTAAGTATTTTTACTTAACTCCACTACGTAAATATACGCAACTCCTTGTTTTTCAGTAAAAAAATTTGGTTTTATAATTTTTTTGTTTTACATTAGCTATCTCATTCTAAAATAAATAGCTTATGAAAACCAACGCTTCAACGCGTAAAACGAATTTATTAATCTTTTTGATGATGTTTTGCTCAGCTTATTCCTTGGCTCAAAACACCCTTCCCACAACAGGAAATGTAGGTATTGGCACCACCAACCCCACCACCGAATTAGAAGTTATAGGAAATACCAACCTTAGCGGAACAGTTACCATAGACAGTGCTGTAACAGTAAGGGATTCCGCTACCTTTCAAAAAAAACTTACCGTCAACCAAGATTTAAAAATAAAAGGCACTTCTGTTTTTATAGATGATGCCCGATTTAAAAGTGAATTAAAAGTACTTGGGGTAGCCAAAATGAAAGACAAATTAGTGGTAGATGGACTTACACGGATGAATGGCGATGCTAATGTATTTGGAAATTTTAGAATTAAAAGTTTAGCAGATTCTACTACAACAGCAGACAGGTGGCTCACCATCAATTCTAATGGTAAAGTAAGCAGTTTGGATAATGAAGAATTTCTTAAAACAATTTACAGTTTACCCCAACCATGTATAACAATACCTAATGCACCTTTGCCAACTCCTGTTTGGAGTGCTACTTCAGGTGTTTTGTTTACAGGAACACCATGCCCTGCAAAGGTAGGAATTGGAACTGACAACCCAAATGCAACGCTAGATGTAAGAGGGACAGGCTATTTCACTTCTTTTTTTGGAATAAATTCCATACCTACTAACCAATACCAATTACACGTAAAGAATTCCGTTGGGACAACAGCAGGGATTTACTTAAATACCAATCATCCTCAAAATTGGCCTAATGTAAAATATGGTTTTCAAAATGCGGTAAATAACCCTAACACTATTGCTTACTCTGTTACTGACGCTACTACCAACCAAGATGTTTTTGTGGTAATGGGTGATGGAAAAACAGGGATAGGGACTGCTAACCCCGAAGGAGATTTACAAGTAAGAAGTGGCCCAACAAAATTGGCTGTAGGAAGTGCTGCCGGAAAAGATTTAGGTTGGGGAACAAGCTATATTGGGTTTAATGCAGTACGTACGGCTAATTATACATGGAAAACCTCAAGTGATGCTGCTAATAATGGTGGTTCGATTATCTATGGAGATATTTTTGGCTCAATATTATTTGCTACCATACCTACTTTAGCTTCATCAGGAGGGGGAGGCACAGGGCAAAGCAACATAACTGATTTGGATATGAAAAACAGTGTAAAGTTGTTTATACATAGAGATGGTAATGTAGGAATAGGTACATTTGCTGTTAATGGAGCAAAACTATCGGTAGAAGGAATTATAAGAGCTAGGAGAGTGTTAGTAAATGCAGACCCTTGGGCTGATTATGTTTTTGAACCAACTTATCAATTGATGACCATTAACCAATTAGAAGAATACATCACTACAAATAAACACTTACCCAATATGCCCACAGCTAATGAAGTTGAAGCAAAAGGTGTTGACTTAGGAGAAATAAATCGTGTGTTAGTTGAAAAAGTAGAGGAGTTAACGCTCTATATCATTGCTCTTAACAAACGTATGGAACAATTGGAAGCAGATAACACATTATTGAAAAACAAAATGGATTTTAAGTAATATAATTCTTACTATTTCTCAAATCCTATTAATTATTCTAATGAAAAAAATTCTACTTCTATTATTAATTTTTGTATTGGTGCTACCTTTGGTAGGACAAGGGGATAGTTTAACCACAACTAAAATTACTTCTAAACATAAACACCAAATTGATTTGGATGTGGAGTTTTTGGGGGTAGATTTATCTTATAAGAGATTTTTTTCGTCAAAAATAGGGATAGGACTAAACATTGGCGGTTTGTTCAAGGCAAAGTTTGGAATTAAAGAAGCATCATTTGGATTCTCTACATTTGGAGTTGGAGAAGTTTATAATCTATCACTATTTGCAGATTTTAACCGTTATAATAAATTTCATTATACTATAGGTATAAAATATTCTTACTTTACAAATATAGATGTAAATAAAGGTAGTTTTTATGGAATAGAAGCAGGTCTTTTTTATTCTTTAAGAATAGTGGAGTTTGGTATTAAACCTATTCTTGGTTTTTTTGATGATTCAGGGGGCTTCGTCCCTGATAAAGGCATAATCTTAGGAACATCTTTATTAGTAATAAAAATACCATTATCTATGTGGTAATAAAATTTATAAATTATGAAACCAATTATCCTCATATTATTTCTTGCTTTTAGCACTCCGCTATTTGCCCAAAATGATACCCTTATTATTAATAATGATTATAAATGGAAAATTGGGGTAAAGGGGTTGGTAGAAAGAAGTGGAATTCCTTCATTTGCACCAGCGAATGAAAGAGTGTACAATTATGGTGCAATTCTGTCATATAAATTAGGAAAATCAAGAAATTTTATAGAAACAGGAGTTTATTCCTTTACTAGAATGTTTTCTACTGATTTCATTAGTATTACACAACGAAATATTAGAATCCCTTTAAGTTATAGATTAGAAACAAAATCTATTTATTTTACTGTTGGGTTTTATGGAAGTTATTTAATATATAAAGATCCACATGCGACACTTCCAGTCTATTTAGAAAAAAATAAGGATAGAGAGGTAAATTTAGGGTATTCATTATCTTTAGGAATTGAGAAAAATGTATCTTCTAACATCTCTATTTTTATAGAATTTGAAAGTTTAAATGATTTAACGTCTGCATATCTCAATACAAGATATAAGTCTTTATCTTTTGTTGACAACAATGCCTCATATTTGAATTATGGTGTTGCAATAGGACTATTTTATAAAATCTAAAATTAAAAATCCATGAGAAAAGTTTTTTTAATTCTTATACTAACATTTCTGATTCATTTAGAGGGCAAATCCCAAACTAATCTAATACCTAACCCTGGTTTTGAGTCAGGAAACAAAAATCCTCAGTGTAACTATGGTTTAAGTATGGGCTTAAATTTTAAAATTTATAAGTAATGAAAAAAATACTCACTAAAATAGTGTTGTTCATTATAATATCGGTATCAAGTGATTTTAATGCCCAAAACCCTAATTGGCAATGGGCAAAAATTGGTGGGAGTGTTGATAAAGATTCAGGGAATGAAATAGCTATCGA
>DATGOR010000004.1:0-6936 GCA_035305805.1 Vicingaceae bacterium
GTAGAGGAAACAGCAATTTTAGTTACCATTGACGATATTTATCCGGAAAAGAAAGAACGTCATATCAGTGGATAATTTCATAACTTTTGATTAAAAAAATTAAGCATAATAACATTGATTTTACCAAGTATGATGGATGTATTACAGCAGCATTTAATCATCGGGTATATGCCGAATCTTGGTATTTAAATCTAATGACTAATAACTCTTGGGATTGTTTGGTGCTTAACGATTACGAAGCGGTAATGCCATTGCCTTTCAAAAAAAAAATTGGAATAAAATACATTGTAATGCCTAATTTTTGTCAGCAATTAGGGGTTTTTTATGCTAAAGAAATAACCACAGAACAATTTACTTTATTTGAAAAAAAACTACATCGCTATTTGGTTCGTTCCTACCATTTTAATGAAGAAAATACAACTGTTTTCCAACCTAAAGGAGAACTTAGGAATAATTACGTGCTTCCATTAGAAAACGATATAGAAAATTCCTTTGAATTGTTTCATAAGAATAGAAAGTATGACTTAAAAAAGTTGGATAATTTTAAGTATCAAATTGTGCAAAAATCAAACATTGTTGCTATTAAAGTAATGGTTGATGAACATTACCTTAATATCATTAATAAACAGCAATTTGATTTAATAGAAAAGCTGATTCTGGAAAGTGAAAATACCCCTCAAATCATCCAGTCTAATCTAGTGATGGAAGGTAAGGTGTTAGCTGTAAATATTTTTTTAAAATCTCCTGATCGGGTGATAAATTTATGTTCATTTAGAGATAAAAAATTCAAGCAATTTAACACAACTGCTGCTTTGTTGTTTGATATGATGCAGCAATCTCCTAATACTATTTTTGATTTTGAAGGTTCTATGATAAAAGGAGTGGCAGCATTCTTTGAGAGTTTTGGAGCAACAAAGGGTTTTTATACCGTTTATAAGAATTGCTAAATTACAATTCTATATTATTTGCCGCTATCCAAGCTGTTGTCCAGGCTGCTTGAAAGTTAAAACCTCCGGTAAGAGCATCAATGTCTAGTACTTCTCCGGCAAAATAAAGTCCCGAAACTACTTTGCTTTCCATGGTCTTAAAATTAATTTGCTTTAAATCAACCCCACCACACGTAACAAATTCTTGCTTAAAAGTAGTTTTTCCACTAGAGGTGTATTCATCAGCAAGAAGCGTTTGGATGAGCTTGTTTTGTTGTTTCTTAGAAAACTCGCTCCATTTTGTTTCCAAAGAAATGTTACTTCTTTCCAACAAGTAGGTTTTTAGATTGGAAGCCAAAGGGAAGGGGAAGGAGTTGATTATCTTTTTAGAGGGGTGGTTGGATTTTTCAAGGTTGATTTTTTCATTTAAACTAAGTTCTTTTTCATGGGGTAGCCAATTAATAAAGAATTGGAATTGATAGTTTTTTTCGTATAAAAACAGGGCGGCTTTAGCACTTAGTTTTAGCACGGCCGGACCGCTAATTCCCCAATGTGTAATAAGTAATTGTCCATTTTCTGATAGTTTGTTTTCTTTTAACTTTACTTCGGCAAAAGTGCTGATTCCTTGTAATTGTAATAATTTTTTTTCGTGTTGCAAATTAAATGTAAATAACGAAGGAACAGGTGTTTTGATGTTATGACCTAAAGTTTTAATAAAATCAAAATGTTCTTCTTTGTTAAATCCTCCTGCGGTAATAATTACTTTCTTTGCAACGAATTTTTCGGACGAAGTTTGAAGTTCAAACTCTTTTTCTTTAGGCTGTATGGTTGTTACTTTAGTGGAGGTAATGATGGCAATATTATGTCGTTTTACTTGTTCTAAAAAACAATTCACTATGGTGGAAGACGTGTTGCTTTTTGGAAACATTCTACCATCTTCTTCGGTTTTTAAAGGAATGTTTTTGTTTAGAAACCATTCAACAGTATGGTTGGGATTGAATTGGTGAAAAGCACTTAATAATTCTTTGTTTCCTCTCGGATAAAATTGAATGAGTGTTTTCGGGTCGAAACAAGCGTGTGTTACGTTGCACCTTCCTCCACCGGAGATGCTTACTTTTTGTAACAATTTAGTAGATTTTTCCAAAATAGCAATAGATATATGTGGTAATCGTTCTGCTAAGTTAATAGCGGCAAAAAATCCGGCAGCACCACCGCCAATTACTATTACATCAAATTTATTCTTAGTCATAAATGGTGGAATTGTTGGGCTATTTTTGCTATGGTGTTGGGGGTTAAGTCAGGGAGTTGAGGAATAAAGCCTATAAAAGAAGTTGAGGCATAATTTAAAACAAACCTTTCTGATGCTTCATTTCTTTCGCCATTAAAAATAATCCCTTTTACAGGGATTTTATGCGATCTAAGAGTTTCAATACTCAAAATGGAGTGATTGATGCTTCCTAAGTAGTTTTTTACAACTAAAATAACTTCTAATGATAATTTTTTGATGATATCGATTACCATTTCTTTTTCGTTGATTGGAACCATAATTCCTCCGGCTCCTTCAACAATTAAGCGGTTATTGGTAGTAGGTAAAACAAAATCAGACGCATTAATTTTGATGTTGTCCATTGCTGCAGCTGCGTGTGGCGACATTGGTTGGGTAAGCTGAAACCTTTCGGGGTGAAAAAAACTTTTAGAATTACTAATCATAGCGGCTACTTTCATGGTATCTGTAAGGTGTAAATCACCTGCTTGTACAGGTTTCCAGTAGTCGGCTTTTAATGCTTCGGTAAGAATGGCAGCAACTATTGTTTTGCCCACATCAGTTCCAATGCCTGTTACAAAATAATTTTTCATGAAGGTTTAAAATTTTCTAAAAGTTCAAAAAATTGGTTGATTTCAGCAGTTGTATTATAGCTGTGCAAACAGATACGCAAACGTTCCATTCCTTTAGGGACAGTAGGGTGTAGTATGGCTTTTATATCGAAACCATTTTGTTGGAAGTAGTTGGCAAGTTTTTTTGCAGCCTCGTTTCCGGGAATAATTAACGATTGAATAGCACTTGTTGACTCGAGGAAATGATAGGAAGTTTTCAGTGTTTTTTCATTAAAATAAGAAATTAATTCTTGTAAATGCTTCCTATTGGTAATTTTCTCCAACTCTATATGGGCATTTGCAATGGCATTGATGGCAGAAAGAGGTAGGGCTGTAGTGTAAATAAAAGCTCTTGAGAAATTAATGAGGTATTCTTTAACCGTTGGATGGCATAAAACAACAGCTCCATGAGTACCTAAAGCTTTTCCAAAAGTAACTATTCGGGCAAAAATATCATTTTCTAATTGTTCTTCTATGACGCATCCTTTTCCTTTTCCAATAACGCCAACAGCGTGGGCTTCATCAACAATTAATGCAGCATTGTTTTGCCGACATAAAGCTGCTATTTCTTTTAATGGGGCTTGATCGCCATCCATGGAGTAAACAGACTCCACTACAACATAAACCAATCCTTTGGTGCGTTGGAGTTTATTTTTTAAGTCTGCCAAAGAATTGTGTTTAAACGAAAAATGCTTGGCATTGCTCAATTTTATTCCATCTCTTACAGAAGCGTGGATGTATTCATCGTACAAAATAGTATCTGCTCGTTGAGGAATGCATTGAAAAAAACCCACATTAGCATTGTATCCTGAATTAAATATAAGAGCGGCTGCAGAATGATAAAAAATTTGCAATTGTGCTTCAAGGTTTTCAACGGCTTCCGAATTTCCTGAAATCAGACGCGACCCTGTGCTTCCATAATTGGTGGGAGTTTTAGTGGCAGTGGTTTTATGAGAATGAATGGTAGGATTTTTTGCAAAACCAAGGTAGTCGTTAGAACAAAAATCTACTTTTCCACCTAATATCTTTAATGCTCTGTAAACCATTGTTTCTTTGGTTTTTGCAAGTTTCTGATTTAGAAATAAGAGGTGTTGTTGCATGGCTAAAAGTAGTCTGTCTAAATAGAAAAGCTAAAATAGGATTTTTTGGAACAACTACGAGGGGTTGAGCGAGAAATAAAAGTTAAACAATCATACAAAGGTTAAATTAAATCTTATTTTTACGGAATGCAATCAAAAAAATTAGAAAGGTATTTACCTAATTTTAAGGAAAAACTTAAGGAAATTGACTTTGAGACGTTAGAAAAAGATCCGCACAGTATTTATGCAGAGGATGAAGACTTCCGTCTCATTTATTTTAACGAAGCTTATATTCGCTTTGCTGAAGAAAATAATGGTGAGCCTCATATTTCTAATAATTTTTTGTTGGGAACAAGCATTTTAGATGCAATAACAGGGGATATAAAAGAATTGTATGTTCAGGCGTTAAAGGATGTATTGCATTCAAGGAAAAGCATCACCATTTCTTATGAGTGTTCTAGTGTAGAGAAATTTAGAGTGTTTATGCAGAAACTTTATCCGCTTAAAGATGGTAAAGGCGTGGTTATTCTTAACTCGTTGCAAGTAGAAAAGGAGATAGAAGATAATAATGATTTTTTAGACGATAATTACCTTCAAGATACAGGGTTTATCAATCAATGCAGCAATTGCAGAAGAACCCAGTCGGCAACAGATTTAAATCGTTGGGATTGGTTGCCTGATTACATTACTAAAATTCCTAAAAACATGAGTCATACCATTTGTCCGATATGTTTTGATTACTATTGGAAAAATCGTTAAAACTATTTTAATGCTTTCAATTGTTGGTTAAGCCAATTTAATGTATCTATATCATTAACTATTGATTTTGAAGCGTCTATTACTCCTAACTCAGGAATGCGTTTTTCTAATATTTTAATTTTATCAGTTTCGTTATTCGCTTTTACTAAAGAGCTAAGAATAGAAAGCAACTTTTTATCAAAATCGTTGGTAAGATGATGTGTTTTTAAAAACTCAGTGGAAGATTTGATTAAATAGGGGATAAGTAAATAGTTTTTTAGCTCGTAATGTATGAGTATGTTTATAATATTAGTGGCGGCTCTAATATCAACACGCACCATTTTTGAAGTTAAGTTGATGACTCTATTTATCCAATTTAAAGCATTTTTAAAATCATTCAAATTAAAATAAGCTAAAGCAGCGTGATAGTGTACTAAAAAGTAATGCTCTTTGTTTTGGTTGATTAAAATTTCAGGTTGTTTTAAGAAGAAGTTGTTGACAAAACTTACTGCTTTCTCAAATTGTTTAGTTTCGTTGTAATAGCCTAATTCAAACAAGCATAATGATTCGATGATAGCGGCTTTTTCTCGTATGGTTTTGGCTTCTAATTTTTTTAATTTAGCAAGCGTATGTTCATACAATTCATAATCTTTAATTACTAAGGAGTGCATCAATAAATTATGAAGTGCAGACAAGTATCTGATGGTGTTTTCTTCAATTATATGCGGGTGTTGCTCCATGAATTGTAATAACTTTTCCCTGTAGTATCCTGATTCTTTTTGCTTGCCTACTAAGCGATTGAGTACACCATTAAGCATATAAAAATTATAGTGTTCTTCATAAGAAGCATTTTTATCTAAAGACTTTAGTAAGGGGTTATTCATTAAATTTTCAATTTGAGCCTTGTCTTCTTTGGTTCTAATTATTTCGGCTTGCTTAATAAAAAAGTGAGTTTTGTTAATGAGTTTTTTATAAGCTACAATTTTTTCGTAGCGTTGCATGTAATGCTCGTGTTTTTTGTCGATGGATTTTACTTTTTCTTGGGTAATTTTTACTTCTGCAGTATCAATGCGAGAAGACCAATTTAGCAGTTCTTCCAGTGCCAAGTATAGTTGATATTTTAAAGCTAACTTTTCAGCTTTTTTAATCATTTTTTTTACCAAGGTAAATTGTCCCTTCCAGTAGAGTATTTCAATGTCTATTAGTAAGTTTTGGCATATTATACTTGCCTTAGATTCTGAATTGTAATTTCTTAGCTGCTTTAATATAAACTGCTGTAAATAGTTTTTTACAACACTGAATTGTTTTACAAATTTTTCGTTTCTAAACTTCACTTTCAAAGCTTCTTCGTCATATTCTTTTTGTTTCTCAATGGCATCAAAAAGTTTTAGATAGGCTTTATCTCCCTGATGAAACCGGGCATTTAGTTTTATAAAACGCTTCTCACTTTTTGATAATGAGTGAATTAAATCGAACAAGACATCTGTTTTTTTCATGATTATTCGGTTAAAAAAATCTTGTTTTGAAATAAAAAGTTAAAAATAAAACAACTATCCAATTTAGAAAGCTAAGTAAAAATACGTAAATAATTCCTTTTGAATTAATAGCTAGTTAACAATTATTTTATTTTAGAATACTAAAAAGACTTCTAAATTAAGATTTTTAAATGTAAGATATCTTTTTATATTCGCTAATTATTTTTGTAATACATTTAAAATCAATTTAAAATGAAAAGAAATTTGTTGTTTGTGTGCTGTTCGTTATTAGCAATTGGAGTATTTAGTCAATCAACATGGGTAAATAAACCAAATGCTGAAAGAGGGTTTGTAGAAAACTTAGGACAGTACGATGGTAGAAATTGGCAATCAGGAAATAAAATAAAATACGCTTTAAGCCAAGAAGATGGTTGGTTTACTTTTTTTACAGAAAAAGGTGTTACCCATCGGTTTGAACGTTTGGTTAGAAACCCCAACAAGAAAAAAGGAGAAGGAGATGCTCACAGAAAAGTTCCTAGCAGAATACATTTAAGTGAGTTTGTTGATGTTCGTTTTATTGATGCTAATAAAAATGTTCAAATTATTGCGGAAGATAAAACCAAACATTACTACTCATACGCTGTTAAAGATTTAAAAACAGATGAAGTAACTAACATCAATAATGTAACCGGGTATAAAAAAATTACTTACAAAAATGTTTATAACAACATAGATATTGAATATACTTTACATCCTGATGGAGGAATAAAATACAATGTTATTTTACATCCGGGGGCAGATGCGAGTCAAATTAAAATGCAGTATAAAACTTATCATACCAAT
>DATGOR010000005.1:0-6933 GCA_035305805.1 Vicingaceae bacterium
GAACAAGGCTACCTTACCGAAGAAATGATTTCGGTAGAATATCTTCGTTGGCTATACACAGCCGTAACCCGTGCAAAAAAACAATTGTTTTTAGTTAATTTTAATCCTGCTTTTTTTGAAAACCAACCAACAGAGTAAGTACTAAATTCTCATTGAACAAAACTATATAAAAAAGGTTTTTAGGTTACCTTTGCCAAAATTTTTCCGATGGCTAAAGACCCTTACGAAGCACTCCGATACAGAGAGTTCAACTTGTTCTTACTTTTGCGATTTGCATTGGTATTTGCTTGGAGCATGCAATTTATTGTGGTAGAGTGGCAAATTTATTCGCTTACCAAAGACCCGTTAGCTTTAGGAATTATTGGTTTAATGGAGGTAATTCCTGCTGTTTCTTTTGCCTTGTTTGCCGGCTATGTAGTCGATCAAAAAGAAAAAAGAAAACTATTGATGTATTGTATTTTAGGCTTTATGCTCATCAGTTTGGGATTATTCATCATTACCACGCCAACCATAGTTAATGCCTATAAAACGCAACACATTGTTTGGGCTACCTACGCATTAGTATTCTGTGGAGGAATTGTACGTTCGTTTATAAGCCCCACTATTTTCTCCATGTTTTCATTGCTTGTCCCTAAAAAAACCTATGCCAATGCCGCCACATGGAGCAGTTCTGTTTGGCAAATTGCTTCGGTACTAGGACCTGCTCTTTCCGGTTTTGCTATTGTATGGTTTGGCGTACATGGTACTATGTTTATTATTTTTGGCTTTGCAACTACTTCTATGTTGTTTTTATATTTGATTAAACCCAAACCTATTCTAAACCCAAAAATTGGAGAACCTATAATAGACAGTTTGAAAGAAGGATTAAAATTTGTGTTCCATACAAAAGTTATTTTAGGAGCCATTACATTAGATATGGTTGCCGTTTTATTTGGAGGAGCAATAGCCTTGCTTCCTGTTTTTGCTCAAGACATCTTAAAAGTAGGCTCCGAAGGTTTTGGTGTATTAAGGGCTGCTCCTGCTGTTGGTTCTTTCCTAACATTGATTGCAGTAGCATACTTTCCATTGAATAAAAATGCCGGGATAAAGCTGTTGGTAGCCATAGCGGGTTTTGGTCTATGCATCATTACTTTTGGCTTATCGCAATGGTTTTGGATTTCCGTTTTTGCTTTATTTTTAAGTGGTGTTTTCGATGGGGTGTCTGTGGTTATCCGACAAACCATCTTACAACTAAAAACTCCCGATAATATGCGAGGCAGAGTGTCTTCTGTTAATTCTATTTTTGTTGGTTCTTCTAACGAATTAGGTGCTTTTGAAAGCGGATTGGCAGCAAAACTTATGGGAACTGTTACATCAGTAGTCTTTGGTGGAAGCATGACCATACTGATTGTATTATTTACCGCCTATAAGTTTCCTAAGTTAAGAAAGCTTGACTTGGAAAAAGACTTGGTGGATACTAATTAAAAAGTATAGTAGCTGCCAACAACAACGATGTGGCTTCTATTCCAAAAGAATAATACAATTCCGGTTGCTGCTTTTTAGAAAATACCAGCAATACAGTGGTAACAATAATAGCAACAACTTCTGAAATAAATACTGCAAAACTAATTTGTGTTAACACTAACCATTCGTAAGCACTTATCATTATAAAAACAAAAAGCAATACTCCACCAAAAACCACCGTATTATTTTTACCAAACTTTAAAGGGATGGTTTTTGTCTCATTATGCCTATCATAATGCATATCTCGAATATCAAAAGGAAGCGTAATGGCAACTACAAATAAAAATTGTTTTAAAATAAAAAGGATTTCCCCATTATTAAATTCATATGAATCATATTGGTTTAACAATGGCAAAAAAGCTGTTACACCCGTCCATAATGCTCCAATAATAAAAATTTTTAAATACGGAATAGCTCTAAAAGACCACCATTGTTGACGAAACGGTATAAAACTAACCACATATAAAACAGATAACACCCCGAGAACTATCAACAATATTACCACTCGAATTTCTATCCACCAAAGAACTACTAGCATTCCTAAAGCAGCAAATCCTAAAGAAATACTGATTATTTTACTATGGCGAGCAAACCATTTCATCCGATTACCCAACTCTTGATAAACCATTAAGTTTTTTGATAAGCGAAATAACCGTTGGAAATTATAAATAAAATAGGTAGCTAAAAAAACCAACACCAATAAAGGGATAGAAGTTTTTATTTGTAGATATGCAAAAGTTCGCCAAGTTAGTGCTACAACACACAGTGAAACAAAAAAATTGCTAAACACTATGAAGCGTATTATTGACATAAAATCATCAGAAAAAGATTATTAATAAACTAAGGTACAATTAATTGGCAATCAGACTAGCAGTAAAACCAACCCCTAACCCAATAAGTGTGGATAATAATGCATTTTGAGTTCGTTTGGCACGGGCAACTCTTTCATGCCCTCTAAGGTATTCGTCTTCCTTAATGTATTGCAAATCTTTTATTTTTCGTTGTTTTACCCTAGTAGGAAAAATTAAGGTGCCAAGTGTATAAACCAAAGGAGTTGAAATGTACAAAAAGTTCTGGTCTTTGTGCATAAAATAGCCCGCAGTTGCCCCAAAAGCAAACCCTAATTTATTAGAAAATTTTGACGAATACGTTTGGTGAGCATCTCTTTCGCCATAAACAAACATTTTCATGTCTTTTTCACTCAAAAAATTTCCCTCTAACGTGTCGTATCTATATAAAATAGTGTCTTCATTATTTTTTGAAAATGAAAACAGACGGTAATTTTCAATAGCTATTTCTTTGTTTTTTAAGGTTTGGAAAGTAAGTTGGTATTTGTTGAATTCCAAAATTTTACCTTCCAATTCTTTTCCATTCAAAAACAATAATTTATCCTGAGAAAAAGCCAATAAGCTTGTTATTAGAAGAATAAATGACAATATGATTTTTAGTTTACCCAATTCCTACCTTAATGTTGTGAAAAGCAAAAATACTATTAGAAGTTGTTTAAAGTTCAAAAATAAGCATGAAAATGAATTATTTTTTTACAATACAAGGCATTTTTGATAAGCATAGCCTGAGCTATGGTTAGAGAAAATAACGATGTAGTGTGAAAAAAGAACCATTTTTTAATTTATAGAATGGACTTTAAACAACTTCTTTTTATACCTTTAACTTATCGTTTTGATTGCAAAAACTATTAAAAGTCGCAATCGCATTTGTATGAATAACGTATTTTAGTTTCAGAAAGTTGGTTTCGTAACGCTTTTGCTGTTTTTCGAGGCATTTTTACCGAACGAATATTAATTAACTTTAGCGTTGACTTTAATGCTTCAATTTCCGGTGGAAAGTGCGTAAGTTCACTCCCCCACAAATACAACGTATGCAAATGCGTGAGCTTTTTTATAGATGATGGAAAAGTAGTAGCTTTAATAAAATTGGCATACAACCATTTTAGTTGACTTAAATTTCCAATTTCACTTGGAATAGAAGAAATAGGGTTGTAAGAAATAATTAATTCTTGCAAAGTAGAAATTTTTGTGATGGAATTAGGGAAGTCATCCAAATTACATTTACTCATATCCAACGATTGTAAATTTGTAAAAAGTGAAAAATTCAGCAGAAAAGAATCCACCGTTTCGGGAGTTAGTTTTATTTTATACACCTCTGACGGAATTGCAACAACCGCTTCTTTGTAAGAATATACGGTAGCTTTACGCAATTCTTTTTTAGTTAGTAATTCCGATTGACCAACACAAATGTTGGCAATTAAAAATACTAAAACTAACAAGCCATTAGCCAAATAGTTGTATGGTTTTTTCTTTATCAAGAGTTAGTTGATTTTTTAATTCATTTAGGGTGTCAAATGCTTGTTCATCTCTTATTCTTTCGTAAAAAATTACTTTTATTGGCTCACCGTAAATTTCTTCATCAAAATCAAAGATATTTACCTCTATGGTTTGATGATTTCCTTTTAATGTTGGGCGAACACCAATATTAAGCATGCCTTTAAAAAGCTTATTTTTTAATGCTACTTTTACAGCATAAACGCCATTTTTGGGGATTAACTTATAATTTTCTTCCGGTTGAATATTGGCTGTAGGAAAACCAATTTCTCTGCCAATCCTATCTCCTTTTACCACTGTGCCGTTTAAAAAATAATGGTACCCTAAAAATTGAGTGGCGGCAAGAATTTCTCCTGCCAATAATGATGTTCTGATTTTGGTGGAACTAACATTAATTTGTTGAATATCTTGAGCCGGAATTTCTTCTACCGAAAAGCCGTAAACTTCTCCAAACTCTACTAAATCATCAAACGATCCCTCTCTATTTCTTCCAAAATGATGATCGTATCCAATCACTACTTTTCTCACATTCAGTTGGTTCACCAAAATATCTCTAACAAACTCTAAGGCAGTTAACCTTGAAAATGCTTTGGAAAAAGGATGAATAATCAAATGGTCTATCCCTGCTTTTTCAAGCAATTGAGTTCGTTCCTCAATGGTGTTTAGCAATTTTAATTCATTATCATCAGGAAAAACTACCATTCGGGGGTGTGGAAAAAAAGTAAGCAATACACTTTCCCCCTGTAATTCCAATGCTGCTTTTTTAAGTTGATTTATGATAACTTGATGCCCAAGGTGAACGCCATCAAAAGTCCCAATGGTAACTACTGTATTTTTTTTGCTCTTAAACTCCTGAATATTAGTATAAACTTTCACGTAAAAATGTTATGCTTTTTAACGAACCATTTCGGGTTTGCAAATATGACGAAAAACAGCATTTTTTTTGCCAAAAAAAGTAAAATAATTATTGCCAATATCAACATTTTATAATTAGTTTTGCAGCCACAATTTTTTAGACCATATTTATTCATATAAAAACATTAAAAATGTCAACAATCGTAGGTAAAATTTCACAAATTGTAGGACCTGTAATTGACGTTAGTTTTGCTGACGCAGAAAAACTTCCGAACATTATGGATTCTTTAGAAATCACAAAAAGCAACGGACAAAAAGTAATTTTAGAGTGTCAGCAACACATTGGAGAAGACGCTGTAAGAGCGATATCAATGGATGCTACTGATGGATTGAGCAGAGGAATGGAAGTGGTAGCTACCGGTTCCCCTATTTTGATGCCAAAAGGCGATCAAATTAGAGGAAGATTATTTAATGTTGTAGGTGATGCTATTGATGGCATCGGTGATGTACCTAAAGCTGACGGAAATCCTATCCATAGAAAGCCACCAAAATTTGAAGACTTATCTACTTCTACAGAAGTTCTTTTAACAGGTATTAAAGTAATCGATTTGATTGAGCCTTATTCTAAAGGTGGTAAAATTGGTTTGTTTGGCGGTGCCGGTGTTGGTAAAACAGTTCTTATTATGGAATTAATCAACAACATTGCTAAAGGACACTCAGGTTTATCTGTATTTGCCGGTGTAGGTGAAAGAACAAGAGAAGGAAACGATTTGTTAAGAGAGATGATTGAATCTGGTGTTATCAAATATGGAGAAGACTTCAAACACTCGATGGAAGAAGGTGGATGGGACTTAAGCAAAGTAAATAAAGAAGGTTTATCAGAATCAATGGCAACATTGGTGTTCGGACAAATGAACGAACCACCCGGAGCGAGAGCAAGAGTAGCTCTTTCCGGACTAACTTTAGCTGAATACTTTAGAGATGGGGAAGGTGATGGAAAAGGAAAAGATATCTTATTCTTTATCGATAACATCTTTAGATTTACACAAGCCGGTTCTGAAGTATCTGCACTATTAGGCCGTATGCCTTCAGCAGTAGGTTACCAGCCAACATTGGCTTCCGAAATGGGGGCGATGCAAGAGCGTATTACTTCTACCAAATCAGGTTCTATTACTTCCGTACAAGCGGTTTATGTACCTGCGGATGATTTAACCGACCCTGCTCCTGCTACTACTTTCTCTCACTTGGATGCTACTACCGTACTTTCAAGAAAAATTGCTGAGCTAGGAATTTACCCTGCGGTAGATCCATTGGATTCTACTTCTAGAATTTTAACTCCAGACATCGTTGGTAAAGCTCACTATGATTGTGCTCAAAGAGTGAAAGAAACATTACAAAGATATAAAGAGCTTCAAGATATTATCGCCATCCTTGGTATGGACGAGCTTTCTGAAGAAGATAAATTAGTGGTACACAGAGCAAGAAGGGTTCAACGTTTCTTATCTCAACCTTTCCATGTTGCTGAACAATTTACCGGTTTAAAAGGTGTGTTAGTTCCTTTGGAAGATACCATTAAAGGCTTTAACATGATTATGGACGGAGAAGTAGATGAATACCCTGAAGCTGCTTTCAACCTGGTAGGTTCAATTGAAGAAGCTATTGAAAAAGGTAAGAAAATGTTAGCCAACGTTTAACCAAACTGGTTTAAAGTTTAAAGTTTGAAGTTCAATGTTGTTTTTCGAACTTCAAACCTCAAACCACTAACCTCAAACTTAATAAACTATGCAACTAGAAATTATTACACCCGAAAAAAGTATTTACAAAGGAGAAATAGCTTCTGCTGTATTCCCCGGAAGTGAAGGTTCTTTTGGGGTGTTGCCCAACCACAGCCCTATTATTTCTACCTTAAAAAACGGAGAAATTAAAATAGTTGATAGCGACAAAAAAGAAGCTGCTTTTACTGTTAATGGTGGTGTGGTAGAAATTAGCAATAACAAAATCATTGTATTGGCAGAGTAACATCTACCTTATAAAAAGTAAAAAATCTCCTAATTTCTTAGGAGATTTTTTTTTTGCACTAACTAAACAGGAAAGTTTATTTTTTGGTGGGATCTATTGTTTCCTTATTCAGTGGTACAAAAGTATTTTCTATTCACCTGAAACACTGTTAAATTGCTCTTAACAAAAGTTAAAAACTGTTAAACATCAAATAGATAGCTTTATTAAGCAGTAA
>DATGOR010000006.1:0-5476 GCA_035305805.1 Vicingaceae bacterium
GATATCAAGTGCTTTATGATAATATTTAATTGCTTCTTTAAATTTCTGTTGTTTGTAATAAATCAACCCAATATTATTGGTAGAAGAAGCTATTCCCGCACTATCATTAATAGTTTCTCGAATTTTAAGCGATTGGAAAAAATAATTTATTGCTTTGTCATAATCACCTTTAGACATCATTACATTTCCTAAATTATTTAACGATGCACCAATCCCTACACTATCATTCATTTGTTTCCGCATTTCTAATGCCTTCAAAAAATAGGTTTCTGTACTATCAAAATGCCCCAAATAAACATGATAAATTCCTATTTGATTGTAAGCTGTACTAAGTTGAGTAGCATCAAACTTATAGTTTGGAACCGTAGTTTTATAAAGTGCTAAGGCTTCTTCTAATTTGCCAGACATTGCATAAACATTACCGATTTTAGTAATTGCCGACAACACACCGCTTAAATAATTTTTTTTAGAAGCAAATTCTAACGCTTTATTAGCATAAAACAAGGATGAGTCTTCTTGTTGAGATTGGTCGGACTGTTTTAACAAACTGGCTACAAGTAAAGAATCTTCATTAGTTTGTGCATTTGATACTAATATTAAAAAGGCAAAAAAGCTCCCGAATAGAAATTTCATTAAATCAACGTTTAAATATTACTCCTCAAAAATAAAGGAATCCATGAATTAAGTACGAAAAATCGACTATTTTTATCCAACTTATTTATTTTTAGGCTACATTTGTTCAACATAAAAATCGCTAAACCATGAAAAAGATTACATTTTATTTTGCAACTACTTTGCTAATGTTACTAAGTTTTTCAAGTATTAATACTTATGCTCAAGCTTTTCAAAAAGGCAATTGGAACATAGATGTAGATTTGGGTTTTGGAATTTATGCTACTGAAACAACATCAAAGATTAGTGCCTTTGGGTTTACAGTTACTGATACCGAAAAAGACGGCACCGCAAGTAGCGTTTTTAGAATTGGTGCTGAATACGGTATCTCAAATAAAATTGGTATCGGAATAAAAATAGGAGCTAGTAACTATTTTATTGCTGAAGAGGATAAGGATACTTTAAAAAGTGTAAAAAGTACCGATTTCGCTATTCATTTTAATTTCCACTTACTTAAAGCAGACAAAAATGATTTGTTCTTGACACTTGGTTTGGGTGGTACTTCTGCTAATTGGGAATACCAAACAGATCCAGCAATATTTTTGGAATCTGCTAGTGGAAAAGGAGGGTATTTTACTCTAGGTATAACTGATAGAATTTTCTTTTCTGATAATATTGGAATGCTTTTTAGTTTAAATTTTCCTATGATGAGCATAAATGTAGAGCCTAAGCTGGTGGATAATGCCAACAATTTTTTAAGTGGAGTAGATTACACATGGGATATGGATATGAAACTCAGGGGCGTGTATTTAGGTACCGGTTTAGCTATAAAATTCTAAGTTTATATTAATCCTTAACTTTACATCAAATTAAAAAACTACTACGATGAAAAAACTCAACTTATTTATTTTTGGAATGGCATTAATATCTGCTGCGTATGCTCAGCCAACACTAACTTCTGCTAACCATGCACCTTTGATTGGTAATAGCCAATTGTATTATGTTGCTGATAGTAACAGTGTAATAGATAATACTACCGGAGCAAACGTTACTTTTGATTACAGTAACTTAGCAGGTTATGGAATGACGCAAACTTCTCATTTTGTAGATCCTTCCACTACCACTTATGCTAGCAGTTATACTTCTTCAACTTATGCTGACACTACTGTCGGTTCTCCTATAAACAAACGTTATGGTCAGTTGGTAAATACCGATAGCTTGGTAAATAACGGGATGGTGTTAGATATTAACACTTTTGGGACAACCATTGTGGAGTTTTTTGATCCGGAAAAGACCATTACTTATCCTTTTACCTACGGAGGAAGTTTTAACGATGTTTTTTCTGGTCAGTTTACCGCTGTTGATTATAACACCACTACCAATGGAAGTGGCACTGTTGAAGTAAATGCAGACGCTTGGGGAACATTGCTATTACCAAATAGTGTTAGTATTCCTAATGTTTTAAGAGTTGTTCAATATGATAGCTTAGTTACCGATACCATTCATTTGCCATTTCCACTTCCTGCTATACTTCCGGTTACTATAAAAGGAAATATCATTAATTATTTTGAACCTTCTATTAGTAAATTTCCGTTACTTTCTATCATAGACGCTGACATTTCAGGAAATGCTACCAGAACGGTAATTTCTCAATACCCTTTACCAATGGTTGGAATTAATGAGTTAGAAAATAAATTTAATTTGAGCATTTATCCAAATCCTATTGCTAATGAAAATACTACCCTTACTTTTGAATTAACTACTAATGAAAAAGTTGAGGTTACATTACTTAACCAATTGGGACAACAATTGAAAAATGTATTTACCGGTAATATGCAACCAGGCATGAATACACTTACCATTGAAACAGCAAATCTATCTAAAGGAATTTATTTTGTAAGCACCTTAATTGGAGAACAAAAAATTACTAAAAAATTGATAGTTCAATAATCAATAACTATTTAAAACAAAAAAGCTGGAACTGATTATCAGTTCCAGCTTTTTTTATATTTCTGAATTTGGTTTAAAAATAAAAAGAGAGTAATAACCCCGCAGTTGAATTTACATCGAAACCTCTGTTGGAAGTACCACCTTTGGTTTTTACAAAAGTAGAGCTTTGTTGTCCGCTAACAGGAGTATCTACTACGCTTTCACTTTGATCGCCACCTTGAATACGGGTAAAGTAACCTAAGTTAAATTCTGCTCCAATAGATAAATGTTCAGCAAAGAAATAGTTAAACCCTGCTAATACATTTACGCCAAAACTCATTCCTCCATCTTGCTGAATAATTCTTTTAATTCGTTGCGTTCCTAATTTGTCGGTGATTTCTGTGGTAGCATCAATTTTAGTGTTGCCAATTCTGCCAACTACCAACTCACCACCAACGTAAGGCATTAACCTTCTGGTGCCTTCAAATTGAATTTCGTAACCCAACGCAACCGAAAAATCAAACCTTGTTTCAATAGAGTCAACTTCTCTCCAAGCTCTATTGCCTGATAATAATGAAATACTGTCAGCAGCAAAATTATTCTCTCTTTTAGAATATAAGCCCAAGCCAATTCTCAATGCTCTATTGTCTTTCAATTGGTATTTTGCCAATACAGTATTGTTATTGTTGATGTCTGAGCGAGTGCCCAAAGAAATATTATCTACCAATCCGGTTAAGTTTAGCACAAAACCCCAGTCGCCTTTTAGTGGTTTTAAGGTATCTTGTTTTTCTTGAGCAAAAATGCCAGAAGTAACTAGCAAAAAGCAAGCTATCAATAAATTAAGTTTTAAAAAATTATTTTTCATGGTTGTAGTATTTAATTTAATGAGATTACAAACTAAAAAGTTTTTGTTTTATTATCTTTTGGTAAAACTAATTATTTCTTTAACTCTGCTATAAATAATTATTAAAAAAATGAAACTTCTTTGAGTGAAAGTTTCTTGCTTAAACAACTCTCTCCCTGCCCCCCTCTCTTTAAAGAGAGGGGAAAAGTTATCGCAAGATAACTTGGGGGTGAGTCAAAATAAAATAAATGAAACGAATAGGACTTATTTCAGATACACATGGATATTTACACCCAAGTTTAAAAAAACTTTTTGCCCAATGTGATGAAATATGGCATGCCGGAGATGTAGGCAATTATGAAGTAATAGAACAATTGGAAAAATTGAAACCGCTAAAAGGGGTTTATGGTAACATTGACGGACAAACCATAAGAACTCGTTTTCCTAAAAATTTACGATTTAATTGTGAAGGAGTGGACGTTTGGATTACCCATATCGGAGGATACCCTAACAGGTACAACCAAGAAATTAGAGCAGAAATAACCAACAATCCACCTAAACTTTTTATTTGCGGGCATTCTCACATTCTAAAAGTGATGTATGATGAAAAACTCCAACTCCTACACATCAATCCCGGAGCAGCAGGTCAACAAGGTTTTCATAAAGTTAAAACCATTGTTAGGTTTACACTCGACAATAATGAAATTAAAGATTTAGAAGTGGTAGAGTTTGAATAAAGGAATTAGGTACGAGGCGTTAGGCATTAGTTGAATTAGCCGCAAAGCACGCAAAACCTCTCGCAAATCCCGAAAAAAACAAAGAATTTAAAAATTCTAGTTTTTTCGGCAGATGCAAAGACGCTATTTAATTAGAAATTAGAAATTGTAAAAGTCTGAAGACCGAAGTTGGAAAAAAAGTTCATTATGAGGAAGACCGACCTCTGATTAATTTAACTAGTTTTCTTGTGGTTACAATTTAGCGAGGGCTTTGTGTAAGCAATCCTTGAACTGCAAAAAATCAACAAAGAGTAGGCAATAGTACCTTTTGCTTGGCAACCAAAAGCAAAACAGTTACAGGGCTTGGGTTGTGTGGCAAATTTAACCACTTAGAAAACCATAAATTAATCAGCAGTCTTGATTTTTTGCTTCTTTTGTATTAAGACAAAAGAAGTGCAACGTTAAAAAACAACCTCCGCTACTTCAAGCGTCCACGCTTGGAGGTTAATTGTTACACGCTTTATTTCATATAAAATGATACTGTTTAAATATTAAACTTATAACCTCATAAACTTATAAACTAACTTCCCACTTCACGATTAATCGCTAACTTTGCCAAAATCAAAAATTGAGAATAAACATGACAAATCCATTATTAGAAAAATTTAATACGCCTTTTAATACTCCACCTTTTTCCAAAATAAAAAACGAACATTTTAAACCCGCTTTTGAAGCTGCTATTGCTAAAGCCAAACAAGAAATAGACACTATTACCGATAATTCGGAAGCTCCCACTTTTAAAAACACCATTGCAGCATTAGATTTTAGCGGGCAACTATTAGACAGCGTTTCACATATTTTCTTTAACCTTAATTCTGCTGAAACAAGTACTGAAATACAAAAAATTGCCAAAGAAGTTTCTCCAATGTTGGCTGAGTTTGGGAACGATGTTGGATTAAACGAAAAACTTTTTGCAAGAATAAAAGCCGTTTATGAAAACAAAGCCAACTTTCAGCTTACCGCAGAAGAAGATATGTTGTTGGATAAAACCTATAAAAGTTTTGTAAGAAACGGAGCTAATCTTAACGATGAAGACAAAAAAACACTCAGAGAAATAGATAAAAAGCTTTCTGAAACATCTTTAAACTTTGGTGAGAATCTATTGGCAGAAATCAACAATTACGAGCTGCACATTACTGATGAAAAAGACTTGAGCGGTTTGCCAGAAGGTGTTGTGGAAGCTGCAAAAATGACTGCTGAACAAAAAAACAAAGACGGTTGGGTATTTACCTTAGCCATGCCAAGCTATTTCCCATTTATGACTTATGCCGATAACCGTGCATTGAGAGAAAAATTGGCAAAAGCATCAGGTGCT
>DATGOR010000007.1:0-2128 GCA_035305805.1 Vicingaceae bacterium
TACTATTCCAAACAACATGAAAAACCACAGGAATAATATAAATGCTTTTATCGTTAATAGTTTGTTTGCTATTAGCAAGTTGAACTTTTTGCAAATAAGCTGCATCCAATTCCTGTTTGTAATTAGGGTATTGTTGATTTAGAAATTCTACTGCGTGATTGTAGCCACATTTTTCCGGCTGTTGCTGAGCAAATGCTGTTGAAGTTGCAATTCCTGCCAAACAAAATATTGCGAAAGTTTTGTTAAAAAGATTCATAGTTTGTTGTTTTTATAAAAAAAGATTTAAAATTTTGTTTGGCGAATTTACTCATGTAGTGAGTTTTAAAACAAACTTTAAGACAAAATAAAAATTACAAAACCCACTTATTATTGTAATCCTGTTAAAGAATAAAATGTGCTAAATACATTTGAAGTAATCGAAAGGTTCTAAACAATCTTTGCATTGGTAAAGTGCTTTGCAAGCAGTAGAACCAAATTGACTTTTTAGTTCGGTATTTTTTGAACCACATTGAGGACATTGAACTTCTTTAGGTCCGGAACCAAATAATACACCTTTATCTTGAGTACCCTTTACAGGAGGAGCAATACCATAATCTTTAAGTTTTTGCATGGCTGCTTCGCTCATCCAATCGGTTGTCCAAGCAGGGGTATAAACCATTTTAATTGCTGCATTCTCAATGCCATTATCATGAAGTGTTTTTAAGATATCATCTTCAAACATTTTCATAGCAGGACAGCCCGTGTAAGTGGGAGTAATAGTTATTTCTACTTTGTCAGAAAGCACCTCCACTTTCCGTAAAACCCCTAATTCTTCAATGGTTATAACAGGAATTTCAGGATCAGGAATTTGAGCTATCATATCCCAAATAGCTTGTTCTGTATATTTTTCTTTCAAATTCATACCTTAAAAATACTACACAAACTACCAAGTAGCATCAGGGTAGGCTCTTTGCAAGTATTGCATGTCGGTAAGTAAATGACCTAAATATTCTGAGTGCATTCCTTTTAATCTACCGGTTTGCATGTAATCGTCTTTTGGTCTTTCTAGTGTGGCTCGTTGTAGGACTTCGTTAATAGTGCTATCCCAATTTTTTTTCACTTCATTCAAATCTACTGCAATACCTGCTTTAATTAAGAGGTCATCTACTTCATTCATTTCAAACAAATCGCCTGTAAACATCCATAAATCATCAAATGATTGTTGAATTTTTTGATGACTTTCTTCAGTTCCATCACCCAAACGTACTACCCACTCCCCTGTATGACGTAAGTGATAGGCTATTTCTTTAATAGATTTTGCCGCATGAGCAGCAATAGTTTCATCTTTACTATTTTTTAATGCGGTATATAAATGATACAAAAAAGCATCATGTAAAAAATTTCTAGCAATAGTATCACCAAAGTGTCCATTAGGTCTTTCTGAAAGTAAGGTGTTGAAATATTCTCTTTCACTTCTTCTAAAAGCTAAATCATCTTCTGTTTTGCCTTTGCCTTCTAGATTAGCAGCATAAGTCAACATAGTTCTAGCTTGACCGAATAAATCTAATGAAATGTTGGTTAGTGCAATGTCTTCTTCTAACGTAGGTCCATTGCTACACCATTCTGCCATTCTCTGACCTAATATTAAACTAGAATCTCCTAATCTTAAACAGTAATTTATTAATGCGTCTTGTTGTGTCATTTTAGTTAAAAGTTTGAGGTTTGAGGTTTGAGGTTTGAGGTTTAACGATACAATATAAAGCAACGTCAAACTTTAAACGTCAAACATTTTTATATATGCTTTGCTCCCTCAGGCATTACGTAATGCGTAGGATGTCTGTAAATTTTATCATCCGAAGGATCAAAAAATGAATCGCTATCTTCTGGTAATGACGAAACAATTGCATTAGAAGGTATTACCCAAATACACGTTCCTTCATTTCTGCGAGTGTATAAATCTCTAGCATTTTGTAACGCCATTTCTTTATCTGTTGCATGTAAACTTCCCGCATGTTTATGAGGTAATCCTGGTTTGCTTTGTACAAAAACTTCCCAAACATCACCTTGATTATCTTTAATTTGTTCACTCATGATTTATCTTATTTTTTTATAATTTTTCTTTAACTAATTACGCCACCATTTGTTTAGC
>DATGOR010000008.1:0-5793 GCA_035305805.1 Vicingaceae bacterium
AAGTATTTGCTGATAATCGCATTTTTTTGTTTTGCTGACATTCAAAGTGGTTTTGCTCAAGTAATCAACGACCCTGTTGGAGCTCGTTCTACAGCTATGGCAGGAGTGAATGCTACACTTTCGGATGTATGGTCTGCCAACAACAACCAAGCAGGATTAGCTTTTGTGGAAGATTTGAGTGCCGGACTGTATTACGAAAACAGATTTTTACTAAAAGAAACCAGCTACAAAGCAGGAGCTTTTGTGTTGCCCACCAAAACAGGAGCTTTTGGGGCAAGTATCGCTTCTTTTGGCTTTACCGAATTTATGGAAACCCGAGCCGGGCTTTCCTACGGATTAAAATTTAGCGAGCGGTTTGCAGTTGGTGTGCAAATGAACTATTTAAGAACCAGCTTAACACAAGAATTTGGCAGTAAAAACAGTGTTACCGGAGCTGTAGGGCTTATCGGAAAACTAAACGATGAAATTACTATTGGAGCACACGTTTATAATCCAAACAGAAGTAAACTAGCTGAATACGACAACGAGCGAATACCAACTGTAATGAAACTAGGAATGGATTACCGTTTTTCTGAAAAGTTAATGATAGTTGTTGAAACCGAAAAAGACATTGATTTTGATGCGATAGTAAAGTTTGGGGTAGAATATCAATTCATGGATATTTTATATGTTAGAGGTGGAATTTCTAACAACCCGACTTCCAGTGCCTTTGGTTTTGGCTTAATTATGAAGAATTTCATTCTGGAAGCATCTTCCTCCTTCCACCAAACACTGGGTATGACCCCCGGAATATCGTTGATTTATAAAAATCCATCTTCAAAAAATAAAAAAGTAAAAACCGGTATTTAATGAGGCTCCGTTTTCTCCATACACTTGTTTTGGTAGGCATTTTTATTTTCTTTAATGTTAATACAATTGCTCAAAACAAGGAGGATGAAAAAAATCAAATCATTGAAACCCGAGTAGAGTATTTATCCGAGACAGATGAAAACCCTGATGCCGATTATACCACCATTTTCGATCAACTGTCTTTTTATTACGAAAAGCCATTAAACCTCAACAGAGCAGATGTAGATGAGTTAAGGTCGTTGAGTTTACTTAACGATATTCAAATCAATAATTTACTGATTCATATTGAAAAAAACGGCAAACTAATGGCGTTAGAAGAATTACAAACCGTTGAAGGTTTTGATTTGGAAACGATAAAACTTATCCTACCATTTGTAAAAATTAGTGCCGATGTAAATACAGCTCAGCTTACTTTTGGAGAGTTATTGAAAAATGGTAGTAACCAATATTTTGTAAGAGTAGAAAAAGTGTTGGAAGAGAAAAAAGGCTATAGTCCCACTACCGATTCAGCATTGGCGGCAAGTCCAAACTCAAGGTATTTGGGTACTAACGAACGTATTTTTATTCGTTATCGATATAAATATGGCAACCATGTAAGTTTTGGAATTACGGCAGAAAAAGATCCGGGAGAGGAATTTTTTACAGGCACACAAAAAAATGGTTTTGATTTCTATTCGGCACACTTATTTTTAAGAAACAGAGGGAAATTTAAGCAAATTGCTTTGGGTGATTTTCAAGCTCAATTTGGTCAAGGGTTAACTTTTTGGTCGGGAAGAGCTTTTGGCAAAGGAGCTGATATATTAATGATAAAGAGAAGTGCTACCGGACTAAGACCTTATGCATCGGTAGATGAAACTTTGTTTTTAAGAGGTGGCGGATTAACCTACGAATTGGGAAAATTTGAAGTTACGGGTTTTTATTCCTACAAAAAAGTAGATGGAAATGTAATTACGCAAGATACTTCCGGGTTATCGCAAGAAGAAATTGAAGCCATCAACCAAGAAGGCTTATCTATTTCATCGTTACAACAAACAGGCTTTCACCGAACTATCAACGAATTAGACGACCAAGATGCTATAACACAACAACAAATGGGCGGACACGTTGCGTATAAAACTAGAAGCTTAAATGTTGGTGCAACGGGTGTTTTTAGTAAAATAGATGCAAAGTTCGAAAGAACCATTCAACCGTATAGTCAATTTAGAGCTCAGGAAAGTGAACAAGCAAAAGTAGGGTTGGATTACAATTGGATTTACAGAAATTTCAATTTTTTTGGGGAAGTAAGTCAAAGTATAGATGCAGGAAAAGCTATAACTTCCGGAGCAATTGTAATGCTTGACCCCAAACTTTCTTTAGCTGTTTTATATAGAAATTTCGATAGAGATTTTCAACCTATTTCCAGTGCTGCTATTGGAGAAAACTCTGTAAATGAGAATGAAAGAGGTCTATACACCGGGATTATTGCTAAAATGGGTAAAAGTTTTTCGCTCACAGCTTATTATGACCAATTTAGCTTTGGTTGGTTGCGTTATGGCATTGACGCTCCTTCTAAAGGACATCAGTATATTACACAGTTAAATTACCGACCATCCAGAAAATTGGAAATGTATGTTAGAATTAGACAACGCTTAAGAGATAAAAGTACACCAATAGAAGTGGATGATATAGATTATTTAGTAGATGAAACCCAAACCAACTATCGTTTCAATTACTCCTATCAAATTACCGATGCTGTAAAATTAAAAGGGAGAGTAGAATTAATCAATTACGATTTGCAAGAATCCGTTTTTGAAACAGGATATTTAGTATATCAAGATGTGATTTACAAACCCAAGAGCAGCCCGTTTTCTTTTTCTTTCCGCTACGGACTTTTTGATACTGACTCCTATAGTAGTAGAATTTATGCTTATGAGAATGATGTGTTGTATTCCTTTTCTATCCCGGCATACTATAATAGAGGTGTTAGGACTTATCTTACCACAAGGTATCAATTTAGAAAAGGGATAGATTTATGGCTGAGATATGCGATTACCTATTTTGAAAACATTGATACAATAGGTTCTGGATTAGAAGAAATTGAGGGTAACCATCGTTCTGATATAAAAATTCAGTTGAGATTTACTTTTTAAAAGGTTCATTTTAATTTTTTTAACATAATAAATTCGATATAATAACTTGTTTCTTAATCTATTTTTTATAAATTTGCTATGCATACATAATAAAAATGAGACGAAGCGAAACAGTAGATTATCAAATTAAAGCCACTTGGCATGCCATCTTTAAAATGTACAATCAGGTGGCATCGAAATATGACACAACACAAGCAACAGGTTTTGTTTTGTTGAGTATAGCCAAAGAAGGAACGCCATCAACTGCCATTGCACCGCTTTTAGGGATGCAGGCGACAAGTTTGAGTAGAATCTTAAAAAACTTGGAGGATAAAAAGTTGATTTATAGAAAAACAGACAGCATTGACAAACGAAAAGTGTTGATTTTCTTAACTCCTGAAGGCGTAGAAAAAAGAAAAATTGCTAAAAAAGTGGTTTCAGGCTTTAACGAGATGGTTGAAAAAGAAATTCCTTCTACTAAATTGAAAGTTTTTTTTGAAGTGATGGAAACCATCAATAAAACAGTTGAAAAATATAAAAATGAAAATTTGTAAATGTGTGAATTACAAATAACCAATAACAATTAACGATTAACAAAATAAAATATGAGAAAAATTAACAAAGTAGCGGTATTGGGCTCAGGAGTAATGGGCTCTAGAATTGCTTGTCATTTTGCCAACATTGGTGTGGAAGTGTTGTTGTTAGACATTGTGCCAAAAGAGGCTATCGATTCAACAGATAAAAATGCCAGAAATAAAATTGTTAACGATGCGTTGCAGTTTGCACTAAAGTCTAATCCATCACCTATATATAGTAAATCTTATGTAAGCAGGATTACTACAGGTAATATGGATGATGATATGGCTAAAATTGCTGATTGCGATTGGATAATTGAAGTAGTTATTGAGCGATTAGATATTAAAAAACAAGTGTTTGAAAATGTAGAAAAATATAGAAAGCCCGGAACGCTTATTACAACCAATACATCAGGTATTCCAATACATTTAATGTTAGATGGCCGCAGTGAAGATTTTCAACAACATTTTTGTGGAACACATTTTTTCAATCCTCCGCGTTATTTAAAATTGTTGGAATTAATTCCTTCGCCAAAAACTTCGCCTGAAGTAATGGCTTTTTTAGAAGATTATGGTCAGCGATTTTTAGGAAAAACTACAGTAGTTTGTAAAGATACACCCGCTTTTATTGCCAACAGAATTGGCGTTTATTCTATCATGTCTTTATTTCACACGGTTACGGAAATGGGCTTAACAGTAGAAGAAGTAGATAAATTGACAGGTCCTGTTATTGGTCGCCCAAAATCGGCAACTTTCAGAACGTGCGATGTAGTTGGGTTAGACACCTTGGTGCATGTTGCCAACGGAGTAAAAGATAATTGTCCGAATGATGAAGCCAATGCCACTTTTGAAATTCCAAGTTACATCAATAAAATGGTAGAAAATAATTGGTTGGGTTCTAAAACCAAGCAAGGGTTTTACAAAAAAGTTAAAACAGATGACGGAAAAAGTGAAATTCATGCACTAAATCTTTCAACATTGGAATATGCTCCATCGCAAAAAGTAAAATTTGCTACGCTGGAAATGACTAAAACCATTGATGATTTAAAGGAGAGAATGAAAGTGCTAATTAATGGTCAGGATAAAGCAGGTGAGTTTTATAGAAAATCGTTTTTTGGTTTGTTCGCTTATGTTTCTAATAGAATTCCTGAAATTACCGATGCCATTTACAAAATAGATGATGCTCTTTGTGCTGGTTTTGGATGGAGTTTAGGACCTTTTGCAAATTGGGATGCTGTTGGAGTAGAAAAGGCGGTTGAGGAAATGGAAAAAATGGGCATTTCACCAAATCCATGGGTGAAAGAAATGTTGGCAGCAGGAATTAAATCGTTCTATAAAGTAGAAAAAGGAGCTAAATATTATTACGATATAAACTCTAAAAGCTACCAAATGGTGCCGGGCTCTGATGAAGTATTGTCATTAGAAACATTAAGAGAAGAAAATACCATTTGGAAAAATGCAGGAGCAACTATTGTTGATTTAGGAGATGGAATTATCAACTTGGAGTTCCATACTAAGATGAATACTATTGGAGCTGAGGTAATAGAAGGCATTAACAAAGCCATAGATTTAGCGGAAGAGAAATACAAAGGGTTAGTCATTTATAATGATGGAGATAATTTTTCGGCAGGTGCCAATGTAGGAATGATTTTTATGATGGCAGCCGAACAAGAATACGATGAGTTGAATTTTGCTATTAAAACGTTCCAAGATACCATGATGAGAGTTCGTTATTCTTCAATTCCGGTAATTGTTGCTCCACACAATTTAGCATTAGGAGGAGGTTGTGAAATGAGTATGCATGCCGATAAAGTAATTGCTCATGCAGAAACCTATATGGGATTAGTAGAATTTGGTGTTGGTGTGATTCCCGGAGGTGGTGGAACAAAAGAATTTGCCCTAAGAGCTTCCGATGAATACAATGACGGCATCCGGTTGAATGTATTAAGAAACCGATTTTTAACTATAGGACAAGCAAAAGTAGGTACATCTGCCCAAGAAGCTTTTGAATTAGGGTATTTAAGACAAGGTACAGATGAATGGATAGTAAGCAGAAAACATCAATTGAGTTACGCCAAACAAGCGGCACTCAACTTGGCTGAAAAAGGCTACACGAAACCGCTTCAACGAAAAGATATTAAAGTTTTAGGTAACGAAGGCTTAGGAATTGTTTATGTGGGAGCCAACTCTATGAAGTCTGGGAACTACATTTCGGAACATGATCAATTAATTTCGGAAAAATTAGGTTATGTACTTTGTGG
>DATGOR010000009.1:0-10103 GCA_035305805.1 Vicingaceae bacterium
AAAATAAAAGTAGGGAGCTAGTTCGAGTTTAGCGAAGCGTAACTCGGACTTACAGCAACAAAAGAAAAGAGAGTATGTGAATAAAATAAAAAAACATGAAAAACAATACCACGAGTTACACTACGTTAAACTCGCGGCAGCAAGGGGTGGTTAAAATCTTTTTATTCGTGTATTCGTGGCTTTACCTAAACTCCAAGCGTGGACGCTTGAAGTAGCGGAAGCATTTTTGCCACATAGAAACATAGTTTTATACCAAGTTAAAGTAATTACATAGTTGATATAGCTTGTTTCCATTTAATGGAAACACTATGTATAGCTAAAAACCTGCTTTTTGCAACTATGGATTCCTAAGACACTATGTGGTTAAAATCTTTTTATTCGTGTATTCGTGGCAATTATTCATAAAGATTCCCCCAATCAGCGTGTCATTTTAGGTATTAGCGACAGCGTAAAAATCTTTATGGCACAGCCATATAAATGGCTTTCCTTTTATAGGCTTCTACTTTACATTAAATGCTAACAGTTTTTTATCTTCAATAAAACAGGAAATTTTATCGTTAATTTTAACCGGGCCTACTCCGGATGGTGTGCCTGTGTAGATGTAATCGCCAATTTTTAAGGTTACAAATTTTGATACATAAGCAATAATCTGATTGAAATTAAACAGCATGTCTTTGGTATTTCCAATTTGTTTTACTTCATCGTTTATTTTTAATGAAAAGTTGATGTTTTCCACATCCTTAAATGCCGAAACAGGCAAAAAATCACCGGTAGGAGCAGAAAAATCAAATGCTTTGGCTTTTTCCCAAGGCAATCCTTTTTCTTTGCATTTTTGCTGAACATCCCGAGCTGTAAAATCGACACCAATGCCAATTTCATTATAATACTTGTGAGCAAAACGCTCTTCAATGTGTTTGCCTATTTTGTTTATTTTCAATACTATTTCAACTTCGTGGTGCAAATCCTTGGTAAACTCAGGGTAAATAAAAGGATTTCTTTTGGGTAATAAAGCCGTATCAGGCTTTATGAAAAATACAGGTTCCGAAGGCACGGGATTATTAAGTTCTTTGGCGTGGTCAATGTAATTTCTACCAATACAAATGATTTTCATGTGATTATTTTTTTTACAGTGGTTTTCTAACTTTTTTATTTACAACAATAGTTTTTTTATATATGCTATCTTTATAACCAATAGACTTCTATTTTACCTCACAAACTTAAGAGATTTTTTTAGTATGAAGCAAAGCGTACAAGTGGAAGAGAGGTAATTATTTTTTCTATGTATTATTTTTTTGTTATTTTAGCGACCCTAAAAATGAGAAAACTATTTTACCATACTCTTTTGATTAGCTTTTTTTGCTTTAGCGTATCCAACCTTATTGGGGCAAACATACATAAAGAGGAAAAAGAAAATAAATCTACTAAAAAAGATACTGTTTCAGCAATAGTAGTTTCTCCGGCAAACCCATTGTATGCATCTATATCAGAGATGTCGGGCAATGATATCATTCAATTGATAGATTCATTATTGGAATTAGACCATATCCCACAGGAAATACTGAAAGAATTAAACGATTATGCAGAAAGCAAGTGGCTAAAGCACGATTATTATAATTCGTTGACTTATTTTTATGACGAGTCTCCTTTGCCTGCTCAATCTATTTATCAAAAGTGGGATACTAAGAATATTTTTCCTTACGATGAAGGAATTTGTAAGAATGATTCGACTACCTTGCTAACACTAACAGATTCTAACAACCATTGTCTTTATCATCCGCCTTTAATCAACCCTGTTGTTACCTCTAACTTCGGGTGGAGAGATGGTAGAACCCACAGTGGTATTGATTTAGATTTAGAAGTGTGGGATCCGGTATATGCCACTTTTGACGGGATGGTTCGTGTGGCTTTGTACCATCCGGGGTATGGAAGAGTAGTGGTAATTAGGCATTACAATGGATTGGAAACACTTTATGCTCATTTACATCGCTTTAAAGTAAAGGCAGGAGATATTGTTCAGGCAGGACAAGTTATTGGTTTAGGAGGAAGTTCAGGACGTTCATCAGGTAGTCATTTACATTTTGAAGTACGCTACAAAGGAAAAGCCATCAACCCCAAAGCTATTATTTCGTTTAAAAATAACAACATTATTAGCGGAGAAGTAGAGTTGATTAAACAAAAGTATGATTATGTAGCTTTACCTACAGGAGTAGAGTACCACACCATTGAACGTGGCGATTATATGTATAAAATTGCCGGTCGTTATGGACTTACGGTTAAACAACTTTGTGAGTTAAACGGCATCAACAGAAATAAACTCTTAATTGTAGGAAGAAAATTAAGGATAAAGTAAGAAGGACATTGTTAACAACCACAAAATATATCAATGGTTGTTGTTTCTTTTTCTTGGATTATTTTGTAGTAGCATCCAGCACCATCCGGTTGATACATGTAAGGACTTATCCATTGATTTTGATGGTCAAAAAATAGCGTTTCAATTAGATTTTACTACACTCATTGTCATTGATGGAAATATTATTTTTTCAGAAATACCGGATTCTTTACAATGAGCTACTGAATATTGTATGTTATTCTCAAAATCTTGCTTGTAAGCACAAATTTCATTGTAATCATAAGATGCTTCCATGTTGTATAATATGGTATCGTAAATTGGAGATGAAACTTTATAGTAAAAACTCAGGTATAGATAGGCCATTGTAGTATATGTGTTAGAGTGTTTTTGTTTGTGATTTAATTGTGCGGTATCAGGTTCTATAGGTACAAAGTTCTGAGCTGTAATTTGTCCCACCATAAACAAAATGAAAAACAAGATTAATAGCGTTTTTTGCATAAATTTAACGAATTAAAGTAACTGTGCCAATCAGTTCTCCTCGCTTGTTTAAAACGTCTTTGTAAATAACTTTCCATACATAGGTATCGTTTTTCACTAAGCTTCCTTGGTAAATACCATTCCAGCCATTTTCCATATCATCCGAGTAGAATAGTTTTTCTCCCCATCGATTAAAAATATACATTTCAAATTCTTTAATATCCACTCCAAAAGCATAAAATACATCGTTAATTCCATCTCCATCAGGGGTAAATGAATTGGGAACATATATGGCTCCATCAAAATAAACGTTGATGGTATCGTAACTGTAGCATCCATTTTTACCTAAAACTTTTAAATAATAGGTCATAGATTCGGTGGAAGTAACAATTGGGTTGGGGCAATCTGTGCAACTTAGTCCGTTTGGAGGAGTCCACTCAAAAACTAACCCGTTAGAGTTAGCATTAAGTTGAACTTCTTGTCCCCAAACAGCTTCTTTGTCATCACCTAAATTGATGGTAGGGTTGGTAAGCGTATCAACATTAACAGAAAGAGTCGTTTCACATCCGTTGGTATCAGTGATGGCTACATAATAGGTAATAGGAGTGGTGATGGTAGGAAAGATTTCGAAATGAGTATTATTTTCCAACCCCATTGTTGGTGACCAATAATAGCTCTCGCCACCGCTTGCCCAAAGATGGGCTTTATTACCAATACAAACACTGGTATCATCCACAATTTGAGCATATATATCAATTACATTTACTATAAGTGTATCGAAATCGGAACCACAGCCGTTTTTAGCTTCTAAGATATATTGAGTAGTTTGAGAAGGAAATGCCAAGGTTGCTGAATCAGTAGGGTGGGCTATGGTTTGTGTAGGAGTCCATTGATAAGTTAGCCCGCCACTGCCAAAAATAACGAGTGAATCTCCGCTGCAAATAGTGGTATCATTCATGGTAGCGGCTTGCGGTAATATAGGATCAACATTTACGGTGGTGGTGGTGTCCCAAGTACAACCATTAACATCTGTAATTTCAACGGTATAGGTAGTGTTGGTATTTGGAGAAGCAACAGGGTTCGCAATGGAATTATTGGATAATGAAGCAGCAGGTTGCCAATTGTAGCTTCCACCTCCTGAAGCAGTTATCATGACTTGTTGCCCCAAACAAATCATAGTATCGGGAGAAACGGAAATATTTTTTTGATAAACGGTTATTAAAATATTGGTGGTATCAGTACCACAACTATCTTCCACAATTACAGTATATAGTGTAGTGGTATCAGGCCAAATAAGCGGGTTGCTTATACTGTCATCAGAAATATTATAATTGGGAGACCAATAATAGGCACTACCTCCACTGGCATTTAATTGTACTGTATCGCCCTTACAAATTCCATTTACAGGATTTACTACTGCAGTTGGTGGAGCTCCTATAAACACATCAACATAATCGGTATCGGTTTTATTGCAAGAAATGGAATCTAAAGCAACCAACATCACATGATAAGTTCCTGCTGAATCGAATACGTGCAAAGGCTCCACATCAGTAGAAGTATTTCCATCTTGAAAATCCCAATAGTAACTCACTCCTCCGTTACTTAAATTTTGAAAATGAACAGTATCTCCAATGCAATAAAAAGGCGTGGTATAAACTTCTGCATCAGCCGTTAACCTTGTTAAATCTAATTTGAAAACCCCTAAATTACAGTTGGTACTATTATCCGTATTCGACCATACCCCGGGTGTAGTTGGGAAATCGGAGGTAGCTCCAAAACAAGAGGCACAAACTGATTGGTAAACAATTCCTTTTTTATCGAAACGGCTAGTACCACCGTCCACGTGGTCAAAACTTGCATTACCTCCGAAATAAGTAGCGTATAAAATAGTGTCGGCATTTTCTGAAAACATCACCAGGTAATAATCACTTCCATCGGTAGTAGGTTGTATGGCATTTGAAGTAATGGGTAAGTTGTTGGTAGTACTGTTGGTAGCTAAGGCGGTATTATTCACAGCACCTCCCCAGCCCGATATTAAGATGTAGTTACATTCATTTACCAAAAATGCAGATAAAGCAATATCTACAAATCCGGAGCCTGTTCCAAAACAAGTGGAGAATACGGTGGTGGATAAATCATTGGTGAGCTTATGCAAAAACTGTCCGCTAGAAGGATTGTTATAAACCGTAGCAGGAAAAATAGGGTAACCGTTTCTTGTTTGTCCTACTACATAGACATTATCAGCAGTATCTAACTGAACAAAATAACATTGGTTGTAATCGTTAGCAGTACCAAGGTATGTACTAGCTAAGATAGAGGTGGCAGTGTTGTTTATCTTCATCAGCCATCCGTCTGTATTACCTAGTACCGTTGGGTTTAAAACTCCTGCAGTAGTTGGAAAATCATTACTGGTTGTTCCTCCTGTAACAAAAATTTCACCGGTAGAGCTAAATTGTAGTGAATAAGCGGCATCATTACCTGTTCCACCAATGTAAGAGCTAAAAAGCAAACTGTTGAGGTTAGAAGATAATTTAAAAATAATTCCATCATTTCCTCCGGCTGATGCAGGTTGTATAGTTCCGGGTGTAGTAGGGAAATCATTAGAGGAAGTAACAGTCGCTACAAAAACATCATCGTTGGCATCTACAATAATTTCTCCTCTGTGGTCATCAGCGTAGTTGTATTTCAATGGTTGAAGATTGTTTAAACCATCAGAACCGGTTCCGCCAATATAAGTAGAAGCTAATAAAGATTGACCGTTGGCACTGAACTTTGCTACAAAACAATCGTAGTTTCCGGCTAAGGTAGTGGAATATGCTCCTGCAGTGGTAGGAAAATTAGTTGAAGCGGTTGTTCCAAATACCATTAACTCATCGTTGCTATTTACAATTAAACTATGTGGATATTCTGAATTACCGCCACCAAAATAGGTGGAGTATTCTAACATAGAGCCATTGGGAGAAAACTTAGAAATAGAAATATCTAATGCCCCACCTCCAAATGTGGTTTGAATGGCTCCGGTAGTGGTGGGGTAACCAACACCAAAACTTACTCCACCACCATAAAGATTTCCTAAATCATTAAATGTAGAAGTAAACCCCCAATTATCTACTGTAGCTCCTGAATAAGAAGCAAAAATAAGTGCCGGATCAATAATTAATGGATAGTTTTTATTGTACCCCTTCGGAAAATCAAATGTTAATGTAGTACCTTTTAAAACAAAATAGCATTTTACGGCTTTTTCTTTGCCGTTTATTTGTTGATAGGCGTAAGGTTTTTGCTCTATAATTTCATTCACCGATGTTTGAATATGCAAGTTGCCATTTTTTATAAAAATATCTTCTACACCATCAAATTCTAGTGCAATATTCTCAGGATCTCCTTCAGGCAGTACTTCAAAATCGTATTTAAATACACCCTCTTTTAAATAAAATTTCAAGTTGGTGTGTTCGTAAATATTTTCATAAACAACTTCTTCGTATTTTGTTATGTTAGACGCCCATTTTTTTGGATCATTGCCAATAAAATAATTTTCATAATCGGGGCGAAGAATACTAGGACGAAGTATTGAATTATTATTACTGTTAAGGAAATTGACTTTAAAAGCATGTAAATTTACAATGGAATCTTTGGCTGTTGGATGAGTAATAAAATTATGATGAAGTTCTTCGATGCGGTGCAAGTCTTCTTCTTTAAAAAACTGGTAAGTAAGCCCTTGTTGTTCTAAAAAAAGTTCTCCTGCCGGAAGCTTTGCTTTGTACAGTACATTTTCGTGCCATTGTCCCTTGTTTTCTTTAAATTCGATATAAGGACGTTGAGCCGTCATTACCAGCGAATAAAACAAAGCAATTATGAAAAGGTAGTTTTTCAAAAGGTACTAATTTCTTGCAATATACAAATTTATGAATAAATGCTTTGATTTATAGACTGTTTTAAGCAATTTTCAGTTGCCTTGAATACTAATAAAGTTGGCTACGGAACAAAAACTTTTTTTGTAAACTTTGCTGAGGTTTGTAGGTGTAGTAAACAGCACCGTTTTTAACTTTTATTTTTTCTACGTATTGATGCTGTAATTCAAACGTATTATTCACTTTACCTGTAAAAAGATTAATTTCTTTGAGCATATAATAACCTTGCTTTTGATAAAGTCCGTAGATTTTGCCGTTTAGTTCATCCATCAACAATTGTTTTTTCCACTTTCCATTTTTTTTGTTTTGGTGATAATCAATGGCTATGCTATCGGTAAGAACGGTGTCATTGGTATATTTCCAAATGTAATGGTCGTAATGATCGAAAATTAATAAGGTATCATTGATAACAAAAAGTGGAGCATAAACAGGCTCGTATAAAAAGTTTCTGGAAAAACCGGTCATCATAGCAGCAATGTCGTGTTTATCATATCCTTTATAGCGTTTTGCCATGCGTTTAGCAAATTGTTTTTGAGCATTGTTTAATTCTTGGTATTCGTATTGATATTGCCACTCCATATCGTGATGCACTATTTCTTTTACCACACTAATGGAAGTATCTTTTGTGTTAAAAGCATAGTACTTAAATTTAGGAAAATCTCTAACAAAATCTGAAAAAATAAGTGAATTTCCGGTGCTGTCAATTACCGGTTTTATCATTTGATAGAAATCTTCTAACGGCAGTTGATAAAGGTTGATGCGGTAACCAATAATTTCTATTCGGTAAATGGCATCGCTACAAATAAGGTTGATGTTGCCTAAATAATCCGTAAAAAGTTCTTTGGCTTCACACGGAATAAAATGGGAAGAGAGGATTTCTTCATTTTCGTCCACCAAATAAATTTTACTGTCTTTAGCAGGATTTTTTTCGTAAGCAATAAATACAAAGTTGTTTTGATGAAACTCATAATCCAATATACTTATCTCTACACTTTTAAAAACAGGTACGGGGGCAGATTTGTCTGTAATTTCAGCAATAGGTAGCGATACCACTTTTTCGGTAAGTTGAACAGTTAAAAAAATGCTATCTTCATTATTATTAATCACTTCATAAACAGTATTATATGAGGTGTGTGAAATTACCAAAGTGGTTAGTTTTTGTTGTTGAAACCTGATGTTAAACTCACCTTTGCTGTTGGTGCGACTGATGTTGTTTTGATGATGCACTTTTACATGCACGTTTTCAATAGGGAGTTTGGTTTTGCTATCAGTAATTATTCCATTAACTTGAATTGCATTTTGAGCAATAAAGCAAAATGGTATTAAAAACACAAAATAGAAGGAAAGTATAAATTTTATCATATCAGAAGTTTACTTTACCGATGCAAAAAAACACGAAATTCCACAAACTATTTCTTTGAAATAACGCAATACACAGCAGTGGTAAAAAAGTCTTTGAAATGTGGGATATTAAAAAATACAGGTAAAACTCTGGTTTTCAGCTTAAACTTAATTTCGTAATTCGGATTAATGAAGTAGTACGTTTCCTTATTAATTTGGTAATTACAGTTGGCTAAAATTTTTTCAAAACGATGAATAGAAATTCCTGTTTCTTTTATCTCCAACAAACCTTCAATGGTTTTCTTACTTTCACCAAAAAGTTTAAGTAAACCAACATACATAAAGTTGGGCAACAAATGAAAGTAGGGGAGTTTGCTTAAAAAATTACTTTTACACACTTGTTGATGTCCGCCAAAAGGCATACGCCAAGGAGGGAAAGCAAAAAATACTTTACCGGTGGGACTTAAAAATTTCTTTAGATTTTCTAAAAACACTTCTTGCCGAGGAATATGTTCAATGGTATCACGCATAATCACCAAATCGAATGTCGGAAAATCTGACGGATTTACATTATAAATGTCTTCATCAATAAAAAGTGCATTTTGAGCATGAGGATGATTGGCAAAGAATTTTTTAGCATTATTAATTTTATTGGTAGCCAAATCAATTCCAACCACCTTGCAGCCTAGGTCTAAAAAAGGTTTAAGATTACCACCTTCGCCACAACCAATTTCAGCTACGGTAATTTCAGGAGAAATTTTCATTACCTCTTCCAAATAAGGGATGACAAAATTGGTGGTGGTAAAAACTTGTTCGTTAAAGTATCGCTCTCTGTTTTGATGTCTGTCGTGCATTTTTTTTAATTTATGCTCCAAAAGTATTTAATTTTAATTTTAACACAATAAGGAATACATTAATTTTGCACGTATGACAAAAAAAGAAAGGTACCAAGCGTTTGTAGATTATTTTAGTAAACATCAGCCGGTGGCAGAAACAGAGTTGAATTATCGCAATCCTTATGAATTATTGGTAGCAGTTATCTTATCGGCACAATGTACCGACAAGCGTGTTAACATGGTTACTAAAGATTTGTTTGAACGTTTTCCTAACGCCAATGAATTAGCCATGGCAGATGTGGAAGAAGTTTTTGAATACATCAGAAGTGTTAGTTATCCCAATAATAAGTCCAAGCACATTGTTGGGATGGCAAAAATGTTGGTCAACGATTTTAATAATGAGGTTCCTTCGGAAATTGACGACTTACAAAAAATGCCCGGAGTAGGTAGAAAAACAGCCAATGTTATAGCCAGTGTTATCTACAACAAGCCTGCAATGGCGGTTGATACGCATGTTTTTAGAGTAGCTGAAAGAATTGGATTAACCACTAATGCAAAAACACCCTTGGCAGCAGAAAAGCAATTGGTAAAACATTTGTCGGAAGAGGTAATTCCTATTGCTCACCATTGGTTAATTCTGCACGGAAGATACATTTGCTTAGCTCGAAAACCTAAATGCGACAAATGTGAACTGACGCATTTTTGTAAGTACTACCAAGCAAATAGGAATAAAAAGTAATTTGTTTTTCATTAGAGGCGTTGTTGTAAAATTCTAAATTAGATAAAGTGGTTTAAAGTCCCCTCTATCAACTAAAAACTATACGTTAATCCTCCCATAACATTAAAACGTTGGGTGGCGTAGTCTTGATAACGTTCATACTCTACCGAACCTATATTCATAAAGTTGATGAAAGCAGATAGTTTTTTGGTGTAACGGTATTCAAAACCAATATTAGCATCCACCAAACCTCCTAATTCTTTGGCTTCGGCAGTAAAAATTGTTCCTTCCGAAGAAGTGGTGGTGGTATAAATTTTAGCGTATTGTTTGCTAAGGTAATAGACATCTAAACGCACCAAAATTTTATCCGACAAATCATAAATTCCCGCTATTGAAGCTTTAAAATCGGGGCTATGCCATACTTTTAATTCATTTTTGGCTTCGTATTTATAGTAATCTGCTAAGAATAAGAT
>DATGOR010000010.1:0-2504 GCA_035305805.1 Vicingaceae bacterium
AAACTATCAACAACTCCTAAACTCGTTAAGTCAACCCATTGCCAGTTTTTTACAATGTAATCTTGAGCATTGTTACTAAAACGATAATCTGCCAAATAAAAATTAACACTATCGTTCGTTAAATTACCATTGGTATATCCTTTTATGGTAAGCAAAAACCAATCTGCATCATTACCGCTTGCTCCTCCAAACTTTTTAGCAAAAGCATCACCATCTCTCATACTATTGGCAGCGTAAGTGCTATTCGTAACATAAAAACCTTTTACTGTATTATTTTGTGCTGTTCCTGTCAAATGAATTTTAGCATTATTCTGTGCTACTACGTAGTTGGAAGAATTATTAAAACCGGAAGCTGCTTTAGCTGCATACATATTTCCAAGTCCGGAAGTAACACTATCCACCACATTGGAGTAGGCAAAACCTTCTAACCAAAATCCGGGAGCTCCCCAAGCGGTATCATACACATTGGGGAAAACAGCATCTCCGCTGTTAAAAGTACTGTAAAAAGCACTATTAATATGAGTGCCACTGTAATCAGCTCCATTCCAATAAGAATTTGCAGGAAGCGTTAAGTTTTCAAAATCTGATACATTTTGGGCTTTTAAAGTGGAAAAAGTGCCCCAACCACCGATACAAGCCAAGCTTGCCAATAATAAATTTTTTCTCATTTTTCTTTGTTTTTAATGAGGTTAAACAATAAATTAATTTTATCAACAAAACAGCAAAAAGTGTTGGTACCAAACAGCTTAAAGCCAATTGTCGATGAAACAAGAAAAATAAAGTGAAGAGAAATTTTTGATGAGAAAAATGTTCTTCGCCTTTATTCCCGAAAGCATGTGAAGCAAAAGTTGCTTCTGTTATTGGCAGGTCTCCTGACTCACTCCTTTGTTTTTACGCCTTCCCGATGAGCTCAATTTATCAGTGGCAAAATGTAAAAACTTTTTTAAGAGCTTACAGTTGCGGGTACAGTTCAGGTCTTTCACCTGATTCCCTTTTCATTTTAGCATATTATTGCTAAAAACCATTAACGCAGCAAATGTATAATAAAAAATTTAATCTAAAAATTTTAGACCCATAAGTTTTTTAACAGTTAAGTTTGTAAGCCAAAAACCAAAACTATAGCTATGTTTGAGGAAGAAGAAAACTTTGATTTTGAAAGATATAAACAACTCCCCGTCTTTAAAAAAGCAGAAGACATTTTAATAATGGCAGAAAAATTAGCCGAACTTATTAATGATTCCATTGAAAATAAGTTAGAAGATGCCGAATTGATGATGGCTAAAAGCTATACTCAAAACATTTTGGAAAATGCCCTGATAATTGGGGCTAAAATTGCCGGAGCAGAGGCTGTGGAGTTGTACGATATTAAAATGGAAAACGCTGCTATTATACGGAAAGCTGCCAGAGAAATTCAAACATTTTGCACGGGGCTTACCATGTTTGACTTAGATGAATTGGAATATTTAGAATTACTTCGAGAAGAAGTGGAGTTGTTTAGAGTTGAATTTGCCGAATGGGTAAAAACTTTTGACCCGTGGAATTACATCATCGACCGTTGGGGATTGTTTAATCCACCGGGTGTAAATTATGACGACCATGACCCTGATGATGATATTCCTTTTAATCCGGAAGATTTTTTAGGGGAGGGGTGATTTAACTCAATTATAATTCACCAACAATTCATCCAATTGCATATCGTGTGGCTCTCGAGGAACATTTTCCATGGCTTGTTGCGGATAAAAAATGCCGATTTTTTGAGCTTCGGGGTGTTGCACCAAAAAATTATCGTAATAACCACCGCCATATCCCACACGGTAGCGATGGTTGTCGAATGCTAATCCCGGAACTATAATTAAATCAAACGGTCCTTCGTAAACTTTTCCCGATGCGGGATGTGTAGTGCCAAAAACACCTTTCTCCACATCATCAATAGCTGTGAGCACTAAATTTTGGAGTTTTCGTTTGGGAAGCGTTTTGGGAGCTACTACTGTTTTATTTTTTGCCAACAGCGTTTCAATTAGTGGAGTGATGTTAATTTCTTTCCCCATAGGTAAATACACATGGATGTTGTGGTAATTTCTTTCATCAACAATTTTAGCCAATTGCTCACAAATCCATTGGTCGTAATTTGTTTTATAGGTAGGGTTTAATTTTACTCTTTTAATCAAGTTTTCCTGTCGAACTGCTTTTTTTTGTGCTATAATATCGCTATTGTCCATAAATTAAATCCGAAATTTTCTTGCGATGACCTTTTAGTCATTCGCTGTATAAATTACGCTCCTTCGGAGCTTTGTTTGATTATATATAATTTTTATCTGACTCACCCCCAAGTTATCTTCCGATAACTTTTCCCCCTCTCTTTAAAGAAAGGGGGTCAGGGGGGAGAGTTTCTTTAAAATATCACCTATTCGTTATAAATTTTGGTGTATAAATCTTGGTATTTTGCCAAAACGTTTTTACGTTTTAATTTTAATGTTGGGGTAAGTTCTCCTGAGTCGATAGAA
>DATGOR010000011.1:0-3483 GCA_035305805.1 Vicingaceae bacterium
CTGAATGTAACTTATTAGCAATTAAGTTACATTCAAAAAAAGCCAGACAAAGGAAAATCCCTCGACTGGCTTTTTACATTATTTTTTTATTTTAACTTTGTTGTTTTTTTCAAGCATCAACATAGTAATTAATATCACCAATACTAAGATGGTTAAAATCGGAGCCCACGATGCAAAATTGCCATACTGTTCATTCTCGGGATTCAAGAACATAAAGACACTGAGTGCAATACCCAACAAGGCTACGATTGCTAAAAGTGCTTTTAATATTTTCATACTGTAATTCACCTATTTCTTTTATTGAGGTTTTATCCAATATGGATAAGTTTTCTTAGTTATAGGATTTCGTAAAAGCTTAATTTTAATTCCTGTACCATTAGCAGCATTATAACTAATTACAGCTGATCCCAATCCAAAAATAGCAGCTCCAATAATTCCAGCAGGTACAGTTCCAGGAGACGGAATAAGAGCGACCAATGCAGTTGCGCTGGCTCCACCGTTCATAAGACTAATGATCCTAGCTGTTTTACAAGAATCGATATACGCTGTACCGGATACAATGTTTCCTACATACTTTTGAGCTCCGCTGCAGTTAGCTTTAGCAGCTGCTTTGAATAAGCCAGCGGTCTCAAGAGAACTCTTCATACTTTGCTCTGCAAAATATGCGTTTGTTTTATCATAATCAGCTTTAACTTCATTTACGAGGGTCGGATCTATCCCATCCTCTAATGCTTTAACATGATCGAATACAATAAATTCTCCTGTATCGGTCACATAACTTTGTAAAAGCATACCATTTTCAATTTCCTGTTGGAAATCCTCATCATTTAAAAGTCTTTCAATCTCTGCGCTCTGTTCCTCGGTGAGCATTTGCTGTTCTTGCTCAGCCGCAAAAGTCTGAGGTGAAACTACTGTGAAACTAATTATTACTGCTAACATAGTTAAAAATATTTTTTTCATTTTCATTCCCCTTCCTTTCCTAAACACTAACACTAATAAGGATAAAAATGGCATTTTAAAAGGAATTTTTTTGTAAAAAAAGGTAAATAATTCAATGTGACTACTTAACTTTTTTATATTGACTAAAATACAAATTTCTTTATTAAATACATGTCTTATAAAAAGCTGTATTAACTTTTATGGAAATAAATATAGCTTTTTAGGAAGTAAGGCATATCTAATTTTAAAATTAGACTTTCTTTTAGACATTAAACAACTACCGGTAGTCATTTTATCAATTTTGGAAGCAACTTAAGAGTAAGTAAGTTACTTTCACATCAATCTCTTATTAAGAGCTTACGAAAAATAAAATAACCTCATTCTATTTTTTAGTTATACTAATATTTAGAAATAGAGGGGGTTGGAGAAAACGTTAGCTATTTACATCGCTTTTGGTGCAGCCATAGGTTTCTTTTTTGGAGGGATCTGGGAGGCTATTGCGGCAATGGTCTTGATTCATATTGCGCTAAGAATTGATTATCTTATAAAAAAATTCGAATACAGAAGATAAGTTTAACTAAAATAGAATATGTAAATTAAAGGTCGCGTTCGAAAAAAGAGCACGGCTTTTTATTGAATTTGAATGTAACTTAAGTGCAGTTAAGTTACATTCAAATTTCCACAAAAAAACTTTCTTCCGAAAATCAGAAGAAAGTTTTTAAAGACTTAAAAAGAAATACAATAACGTTGCTCCTAAAAAGACAGGAACTACTGCAATGCCAGCACGTACTAGATACAGTTTCATGGCGTTTGACTGGTATTGAGCCAACTCTAACTGCTTCACATAGTAAAGACCTGCAAAAATTAATGAGACCGTGATAAAAATTGCAACAGTGCTGCTAGTCATTAGAAACCAATCCTTTCAGATGCTCAAGAATAGAACTATAGGTTATATATTTTTTCTATTTCGTATTATCTTTAATCACTATACCAATTTTCTTCCAACAGGGTTTTATTTATTTAATAAAAAGGAATCTCTATCGATTTATTTGATCAACTCGAATGTAACTTATTGTGAATTAAGTTACATTCAAAATCATAGATAACATTCAAGAACGTAGGGAGGCTTCTCGCAACATGAAGTATGTTTGTCCGGTATGTGGTCATAAAGGGTTAGACGAACCTGCATATACTGATTTGAAAAACTTAAAAGACGCCTCATTCGATATATGTAGTTGTTGTCGATTTCAGTTTGGAGTAGACGACGATATTGAACTACAAAACGGAGATTTTTTAACGGTTAAGGATACACACACTATTTATCGCGATATTTGGCTAAATTTTGATGCACCTGTTTTTTTAACTAAAGAATATCCAGCTGAAAATCAAGAAAACGGAAAAGTAAAACGGAAGTACTTAGAAGATCAATTAAAATACATTGGTATCGCTATTAATGAATCAGCTGACCTTTAGGGAACAGGTAGAAAATACTGAAATGAATGTAACTTAATGCTAATTAAGTTACATTCAAACTGCCAATAAAGTAGGGTCAATTTATTTAGTGATTTTCACTTAATGGAAACTTTTGTAAACCCTTGTCGTTGTTGTTAGTATCAATGACAGGGGTTTTTGTGGCTCCTAAAAACTAATGAGAAACCTAATTTTCTGGAAGGGAGGAAAAGAAAGTGGATGTTTTTGAGCCATTATATATTTTCGGATTTTTGCTCATATTAGGACTGATCTATGTACCTGTTTTTCTTTATACGCTCTTTAAATTTAAATTAAATATAATCGGCCTTATTTTCATTGTTATATCCCTCGGGAGTTATTTATTGCTTGGAACTTATATGGTTGGCGTTGGGTATTATTCGGATGAACCATCAACGAATTTGATATTCGGGATCGGTTTCCTCGAATTGACGCTTTTGTCTTATCCTTATATTTTTATTACTTTATCCGTTTTGCTTGGGAAAAAAGGAGAACGTTTTTAATGCAGCTAGCAGTTACTTGAAGGAAATTTTTAATGCTTTTGAATGTAACATAACTCTAATTAAGTTACATTCAGAACCCCCATTCCATTGACTTCCCGCGAAAAACAGTTAAAAATAGAATTACTAGAAAAAATGATACATTCAACACCTTGATTCCACTGGGCTCGTTTTCTGTTGCGGCGCTCTTTTTCTTTTGATCACGCTTACCTTAAATAGTGCGCTACATATGGTTCTTTTGATAAAAAACAAACACGTTTTACAAGATAGATTATTAGAAAAGAACAAAGATGGGAAAAGAGTCGGTAACAGCTGTTTAGAGGAGTGGACACGATGAATAAACTAATGAATTACCGAAATCTGTACGTTGTAGTTGGGGTTGTGTTTGCCTTAGTGATTACGCAATCCAATCTCTCGCAAAACACACAAATGTGGATACTCGTTGCGTACATTGTCGGGGGGATTGTTGTAGCAGAACTGTTGACTAAGAAAGCACGTAAGAAAAAGGAGAACGTTCATTCATGACCAAGCAAAGTGAACTGAAAGATGTGCAGCC
>DATGOR010000012.1:0-20630 GCA_035305805.1 Vicingaceae bacterium
CCTAAAGGTTGAATGATAGCGGCAACATCAAACAAAAACAAATCTTTTTTGTAATCAAAATACCGATCGTATTCCTTTCTTTCTTTTTTCTTTTCGGTAAATTGTATTTTAATTCTGTTTCTGATGTAGTAATTCCTTGCCAAATAGGTAATGGCACTCAAATAAAAAGTATCTATTGCTTCTTTAGCTACTGTGTCCTTATGGGTGATTACAGAAGGCAGGCGTAATGTATCGTTGTTGGTTTCGGTGGTTTCCTTATCATCTCCTCTAACTGTGCTAAAAAAATCGCCTAAAAAAGTGTTGCCGTGCTTGGTAATATATTTTCCTCCGTCCACATTCAAACACTTCCATTTACCTGATTTTTTGCCTTTTCGGTACCTGCCATAGCATTTTAAATACCGATATGCCCAATAACCGTGTTTAATGCCTTCTTTGTACAAGCCTTTAATAGCTACCTCTCCTGCTTTATCGTAAAAAGTAAATTCGCCATAGGGCTTGCCGTTGGCAAATACTTTTTTTACCATGATTTTTCCATTGGGGTAATAAGCTCGGTAAATGCCATTTAGGTAATTGTAACTGTAGTTTTTCTCTACGGCAAGCGTAGCGGTATCGTCAGCAAAAACATAAAACTCTTTGGTAAAAACACCATTGGTAAGGGTTTTTTGGAGCACAACATCATACACCACAAAGCTGGTATCTATTTGAACGGTATCTTGTATAATAGTGGTTGATTGGGAAGAGCTACTTTTAGGAAAAGCTACCATTCCTAATATCATCAACAAAAGTAAAAGGGAATGTTTTGTAAAATTAAGCATTGGCTTTTTCTGTTTTTTCGTACTGATCGATCATTTCCAACACTTTTTGCACCATTTTTTTAGAGCCCATAAGAGCTGGAACTCTTTGGTGCAACGATTCGGGTTGGATGTCCATAATGCGTTGATAGCCTGTAGATGCAATTCCTCCGGCTTGTTCTACAATAAACGCCATCGGATTACATTCGTAAAGCAATCTCAGTTTGCCATTGGGCGAACCTTGTGTTGCCGGATAGCAAAATACTCCGCCTTTTATTAAATTTCTATGGATGTCTGCCACCATTGAAGCAATATATCGGCAAGAGTAAGGTCTTCCTGTAGCAGGGTCTTCTTCTTTTACCCAATCGCAATATTTTTGTAATCCTTTAGAAAAGGTGTTGTAATTACCCTCGTTAAAAGAATAAAGCCTGCCATCTTCGGGAGTTTTAATGTCGGGATGAGACAAACAAAATTCACCAATAGAAGGCTCTAAGGTAAATCCGTTTACACCATTTCCGGTGGTGTAAACCAACATGGTGGAAGACCCATAAATAACATAACCGGCTGCCACTTGTTTGTTGCCGGGTTGTAAAAAATCTTCTAAGATTGCCGGCCCGGTAGTACTAACTCTTCTGTAAATAGAAAAAATAGTTCCGATAGATACATTCACATCAATATTGGATGAGCCATCTAACGGATCAAAAGCTACTACGTATTTTCCTTTTTGAGAAGTTTCGTTGTCAAAAGGCATAAAATCATCGTTCTCTTCCGATGCTATTCCACAAACTTCTCCTCCGTACTTAAATGCATTGATGAATTGATTATCGGCATAAACATCTAACTTCTGTTGGTCTTCTCCTTGAATATTTTCGCTGCCTGCTTTGCCCAAAATGTTATTTAGCCCGGCTCTTCGTACTTCTTTATTAATGATTTTTGCAGCAACGCCAATATCGTTTAACAAACGAGTAAGCTCGCCTGTAGCAAAAGTATAATCCGATTGTCTTTCTAAGATAAATTCGTTCAGCGTTTTAATGGTACCCATGTCTGTTTGTTTTTATTAGAAGTTGTTTAAAGTCCCCTCTATAAATTAAAAAATGCTTCTTTTTTCACACTACTTTGTTATTTTTTCTAACCATAGCTAAGGCTATGCTTATCAAAAATGCCTCGTATTGTAAAAAAAATAATTCATTTTCATTATTATATTTGGACTTTAAACAACTTCTTAGTTGACGTTTTTAATCTGCAAATACAAAGAAATGAAATTATCGTGAATTAACTCAGTTTTACTACCTTTGTTTTGTTAAACATTCAGAAGTTACTTAAAGCCCAAACCATAAATCAAACAAACATAACAAATGGAAATTGAACTTAGAAAAGCTGTTAAAGAAGATTTACCCGAAGTTTTGGACTTAATAAAAGAATTAGCGGAGTTTGAAAAACAGCCTCAAGAGGTAACCATTACTTTACCACAGTTAGAGGCAGATGGTTTTGGTACGCATCCTTTGTATTGGATTATTTTGGCAACTCATCAACAACAAATTGTTGGCATGAGTTTTTATTACATCCGCTACTCTACTTGGAAAGGAAGATGCTTGTACTTAGAAGATTTAGTGGTAAAAGAAGCATTTAAACAACAAGGCATCGGTAGCCGACTTTTTGAGGCGACCATTGCTGAAGCAAAAAAAATGGGTGCTAAATTAATGACTTGGCAAGTGCTAGATTGGAATGAACCTGCTATTCAGTTTTATAAAAAGTACCAAGCAGAACTAGACGATGAGTGGCTCAATGGAAAAATAAGATTTTAATTAAAATTAGGAATGAAAGTATTCAAATTTGGAGGAGCATCTGTAAAAGATGCAACAGCTGTAAAAAATGTAAAGACAGTTTTAAGCAAATTCAATGGGCCGGTAGTGGTAGTGATTTCAGCAATGGGAAAAACCACCAATGCTTTGGAAGAATTGGTAAATGCCTACTTTTTTAAGCAAGGGGATGCATTTGCCATTTTACAAAAAGTAAAAAAATTTCATTTTGATATTTTAGACGAGCTTTTTCCGTCCAAATCTTATCATCCAATTTATAATGACATTCACAACACTTTTGTAGAAATTGAATGGGAAATTGAAGAAGAACCTCAACGATCTTATGATTATGTTTACGATCAAATTGTTGCTGTAGGAGAATTACTTTCCACCAAAATTGTAAGTGCTTTTCTTAACGAAGTAGGAATGAACAATCATTGGGTAGATGCAAGAGCACTGATACAAACCGATAATACTTACCGAAAAGCCAATGTTGATTGGAAACTTTCTACGGAATTAGTTCAAGCGACTATTCCAAATTTATTATCGCAAGACCATTCTTTGGTCATCACACAAGGATTTATTGGGTCTAGCTCCGAAAATTTTAATACCACCCTTGGAAGAGAAGGCTCAGATTTTTCTGCCGCTATTATAGCTTATTGTTTGGATGCTGAAAGTGTAACCATTTGGAAAGATGTACCGGGGATGTTAAATGCTGACCCAAAATGGTTTGACGACACCCAACAGTTGAAACACATCTCTTACTACGAAGCAGTAGAGTTGGCTTATTATGGAGCAACCGTCATACATCCTAAAACCATTAAACCGCTTCAAAATAAAAATATTCCTTTAATGGTAAAATCCTTTTTAAATCCTGAATTAAAAGGCACATTAATAGATCAACGTACAGAGGAAGACCGAATCATTCCTTCTTTTATTTTTAAAATGAATCAGGTGCTGATTTCGATTTCTGCCAAAGATTATTCCTTTATTGTGGAAGATAATCTGAGTGATATCTTCAAAAAATTATCAGCCTACAACATTACGGTAAACTTAATGCAAAATGCTGCCATCAGTTTTTCTATATGTGTTGATTTTAATCCTTTTACTACGCAACAATTCATCAAAGAATTACAACAAGAATATACCGTTTTATACAACGAAAACTTAGAGTTGGTAACCATCAGGCATTACGATGAAGCTACTATAAAACGGGTTACGGAAAACAAACATATTTTTGTAGAGCAGAAAAGCCGAAACACCGCTAGGTTTGTGATGAAAGATAGATGAGTATAAAAAAAACCTGAAGCTTACACTTCAGGTTTTTTATGAATAAATTATTCTATGATTAGTTCACTACTTCAACATCTGCAGAAATATTAAGAGTGGTTACAATAGGGTCTGTATTAGCAGTAATGGTAACCGTTTTAGTTTGTGCTCCTTGTTGTTTACCGGGACTGTAAACTACTTCTATTTCTCCTGTTCCACCTGGTTTAATAGGTTCTTTAGGATACTGAGGAACAGTACAGCCACAACTTCCCGTAGCATTTTCAATAATTAACGGTTCTTTTCCGGTATTGGTAAATTTAAAAATTTTAGTGTGCTTAGAGTCTTGTTTTATTTTTCCAAAATCATGGCTATTTTCAGCAAATTGAATGGATGTTTTTGCGCGTGTTTCAGACAAAACAGGTGCTGCCGGTGCCGGTTGGTTGGTAGGCTTTGGCGATATTGGATTGATGGGGTTTAAATCATTTACATTTCCGCTATTAGTGATAACAGAGGGTGATGTAGCTATACTTTCAGATGCTGTATAATCTCTTCTTGACGGTCTGTCGTCCATAAAAAAAGTATCTACAATTAATGTTAATGCTATTACTCCTAGTAAAGCAACTTTTAAATTTTCTTTCATAGTTGTTGAGTTTTTTATTGGTTTTTTGACAAATTTACTAACTTATTTATAAACTAATTTTTCTTTTTTAAATGTATCGTTATTAATTTCCTCCACAGCTCTTTGCAAAGTAGTGTCTATATTGCTAACAATTTCGTAAAAAGCTGAGCTATCCCATAAATTTCGAGCAATCATTGCCTTTAATCTGGTTAAAAGAAAATCTTTTGAAATAGCTATTTCTTCTTCATTTTTTGCTACTTCTTTCTTTTCAGCATAGGCGACAAAATCTTCCAACAATTCTTTTTCAGCATCAAAATTGGCTTTAAATTGTTTTAAATCGGGGTAAGTTGCTAAAAGCTGCTCCCTCTTTTCTTGTGTGTATTCCAACGTGAATTCATTAACGATGCCTTCTCGTGTTACCTCACTCAAATAATCGGAATACATAGAAGTATCAATGGGCACAAAAACGTCAGGCATAATTCCCCCTCCACCATAAACTATTCTTTTGCTGTTGAGGGTTTTGAATTTCAGGGAATCAGGAAAAACAATACTGTCTTTTACTGACATTTCCCCGTGTTCGTAGCGTCTGGTCAATTCTTTGTAATATTCTTCTTTTCCCTCATCGTAAGGACGCTGAATACTTCTTCCGCTAGGGGTGTAATACCTTGCTATTGTTAATCTTACTGCTGAACCATCTACTAATGAAAATGGTTTTTGTACCAATCCTTTTCCAAACGAACGTCTTCCAACAATCAACCCTCTGTCATAATCTTGAATAGCTCCACTCACTATTTCTGATGCTGATGCAGAACCTTCATCAATTAATATAACTAATTTGCCTTTTTCAAACCCTCCTTTTTCTGTGGTATGGTATTCTTGTTTAGGGCTTTTTATTCCTTCGGTGTAAACAATCAACTTATCTTCTTCTAAAAATTCATCGGCTAATTGAATAGCTGATTTTAGATAACCTCCTCCATTTCCGCGTAAATCCAGCACCAGGTGTTTTACATTTTGCTTTTTTAACTTAGCCAACCCTTCTCTAAACTCGTCTATGGTTTTACTGGCAAATCGGTTAATTTTTATATACCCAATTTCATCGTTAAGCATGTAAGATGCATCTACACTATAAATAGGGATTTCATCGCGAGTAATAGTAAATTTCAATAACTCTTTCACTCTTTTTCGTTTGATACCTACCGTAACTTTCGTTCCTTTTTTCCCTCTTAATTTTTTTTGAATATCACTATTTTGAATGCCAATTCCTGCAATATTTTCTCCGTCAACTTCTACAATTTTATCTCCGGCAAGTAAGCCTACTTTTTCAGAAGGTCCTCCTGGAATTGGAGAAACCACAATTAATGTGTCGTGTAAAATATTAAACTGAATTCCTATTCCTTCAAAATTACCTATTAATGGTTCATTCATTTTTTTCAATTCCTTTTCGGGAATGTAAACCGAATGTGGATCGAGCTCTTTTAGTAAAGCAACAATGGCTGCCTCTGTAATTTTGTCTTCATTTACTGTATCTACATAAGCGTAGTTAATTAATTGAAGTAGGTTTTCAATTTTTTGTCCACCAGAAGTTAATGGTTGTTGTGAGTAGGCATTTATTGCAATAAAAAAAGCAAGAAATACCAATTGAATTTTTCTAAATCGCATAAAAAGATGTTTTATTATCGGTAACAAATTCAAATTTACTGAATTTGAACGACCGATAAAGTTAATAAAATATAAAACAACTATTATGCAGTTTTTTAAAATTCGATATTAAGTTGTTGTAGCACCATTCTTAAGCTTATCAATAACTTTTGTTTTTCCTCATCTTCTTCATATTCTATGGCCTCTTCCAAGTCATAAACAAGGTCATTGATTTCATCTTCATTAAAGGTAGCGTCAAAATTTTCTATAACAGTCAGTACTTCTAAACACGAAAGATAACTACCATCAATAGCTTGTTGAACTAGAAAAGCAATGTGTGGAGAAGCATCTAGTGAGGATTGCCATAATACAGAAATTAAGAAAGGCTGAATACTGCTGTATTTTTCGTTTTCAATAGCATTGATAATGGCAACAGTGGTATTGTCTGCTTTTAAGTCAAATAATAATTCAGTAATTGCTTGCTTAATTTCTTCTTCGGGTTTCGAAAGATAAACTTCTAATAGAGGTGGTATAGCCTCGGGTTTGCCACTTTTTCTTAGTTGCTTTATTGCTGTAAGCACTTTATTTACGTCTTTGGTTTGTAAATCTTTTACAATGTTGTTGAATTTATTATCGTTTCTTTTTACAGCCATACTAAAAAGGTTATAAGGTTTAAGAGTTTATAGGTTTAAAAAGTAAAAATCCTGAACAAAACTTTACCAACCATCCAAATGGAAGCAACTTTTTTGTTCAGGATAATGTATTTTTCTTACTTAAGTATTAATTAATAATAAATAAGTCTTCTCACTTTTGCAATGTATTTAGCCAAACGAATAACTTGTTTGGTATAACCAAATTCGTTGTCGTACCAAACGTAAAGAACAATGTTCTTTTTATCGGCTGAAACAATGGTAGCATTACTGTCGAATACCGAACAACAAATGTTTCCGATAATATCTGTAGATACCAATTCAGGATCGTTTTCATATTTAATTTGGTTTACCAAACCGCCTTGTAAAGCCGCTTTTCTGATAAGTTCGTTTACATCCTCTACAGTAGTTGCTTTATTTACTTCTAGACTTAAAATAGCAAGAGATCCATTTGGAGTAGGAACTCTAACCGCATTAGCAGTAAGTTTTTCTTTTAATGAAGGAATAACTTTAGTTACTGCATTTCCGGCACCGGTTGAAGTAATTACCATATTAATAGCTGCCGAACGACCTCTTCTCGGTTTTTTATGCATGTTGTCTAATAAGTTTTGATCGTTGGTATAGGCATGAACCGTTTCAATATGCCCCTTAACAACACCCAACTCATTTTCTATAACATACAAAATAGGTGAAATAGCATTGGTAGTACAAGATGCTGCAGAAAAAATAGTTTCGTTTTCTAAATCTAATGTATTTTCATTAATGCCATAAACCACGTTAGGCACTTCTTTTCCCGGAGCAGTTAATAAAACTTTACTTACTCCTTTTGCTTGAGTGTGTCTTGAAAGTTGCTCTCTGTTGGAAAAAACACCTGTGTTGTCAATTAGTAATGCATCATTAATTCCATAAGCTGTATAATCAACATCTTCCGGATTGTTTGCTTCAATTAATTTAACAATTTGTCCGTTAATAATCAATGTTTTATTATCTAAGTCCACATCTACTGTTCCTGAAAACATTCCATGAACAGAATCGTTTCTTAAAAGGGCTGCTCTTTTAATGATTTCATCATCCGTAACTTTACGGGTTACAATAGCTCTTAATCTTAATTGTTGTCCCTTGCCGGCTTGTTTAACTAATTCTCTGGCAGCCAACCTTCCAATTCTTCCAAATCCAAATAGAACTACGTCTTTTGGTTGTAGCTGATGTCCTTCCGCACCAATAAAATCTTTTAGTTTATCTTTTAAGAAATCCGTTTGCGAACTGTAGTTTGATTTTTCTTTGTGCCACTCCGCTGCTAATCTTCCTATATCAATTTTAGAAGGAGCTACATCCAAAGCTTCAATTTCTTTAGCTAAAGATGATGTGTCAAAAATATCTACGGGGTTAAAGGCAATGCTTTTCGCTTTAGAATGTAAGTTTAACACATCAGAGATACTTATATCCACCAAGGGGTTTCTAAAAAGTACTAACTCAATAGATTTTTCGTACATTAAATAACCAATAGAGCTGATTAGCTTAACAGCGGCCTTTTCACGCTTTACGTATTCGTTTAAATTTTCTTCGTAGGTTTTGTTTTTGTCTAAAATTTCCATGATAAGATTTTTTATATTGTTTATTATCCCAGATAGGTTTTTAATAAGTTACATTTTGAAGATTGTCGTAATTTTTTGATAGCTTTTTCTCGAATTTGTCTTACTCGTTCTCTGGTAAGGTTGTATTTCTCACCTATTTCATCTAGGCTATAAGGTGCCGTTACATTTATTCCGAAAAATAATTCTAACACTTCTTTTTCTCTAGGTGTAAGTATGGAAAACATGCGTAATATTTCTTGATGAAGCGACTCCTTCATTACTGATATGTCTGAATTATCTATTCCATCTTCATCACAAAGTACATCTAATAAACTTCCTGAGTTTTCATCGTCACCAAAAGGAGCATCAACGGAAACATGCCTTCCTGAAACTTTTACAGAATCATCAATTTTCTCAATACTCTCGTCCAACAGGTTGGCAATTTCGTCAACAGAAGGTTCTCTTTCAAACTCTTGTTCCAATTGTGAAAAGGCTTTTTTTATCTTATTTAAAGAACCTATTTGGTTAAGAGGTAAACGTACAATTCTTGATTGTTCGGCAATGGCTTGTAAAATAGATTGTCTGATCCACCATACAGCGTAAGAGATAAATTTAAACCCTCTGGTTTCATCAAAACGTTGAGCTGCTTTTATTAATCCTAAATTTCCTTCATTGATTAAATCGGGGAGTGTTAACCCTTGGTTTTGATATTGTTTAGATACTGAAACAACAAATCTTAAATTCGCCTTTACCAACTTTTCCAAAGCTATTTGGTCGCCTTCTCTAATGCGTTTGGCTAATTCTACTTCATCTTCAGCACTAATCAGTTCTTCACGTCCTATTTCCATCAAGTATTTGTCCAACGAAGCACTTTCTCTGTTGGTAATTGACTTGGTGATTTTTAGTTGTCTCATTTGGAAGCGTGAAAATCCGTTAAAAAGTTAGACAAAATTACCCCCTTTTTCTTGATTGGAATGCCTTTAAAGCTTGAAATTTTTTAACAATAAATTAATTTTAAAACAACAAAGAAGAAAACTTTAACAATAATCTGGTTATTAAATCATTGGAGATTTTTTTGTTTAACACTCCATGTAAATTTGAAAACCGCAACAGTATCGTCATTTTCATTTTTTCCTACAGCTTCCATTATACAAATTTGTGCTTCATTAGTATTTACGGCATTTTTTATAGCATTTTCAATTGCTGCTCCATCGTTACACACAAAATAGATTCTTCCGGTCGCTTTTTTAAAAAATTCGGCTTGCTGAGCAACTACTAGCATAGAAATAGATGATTTTTGTTGTTTGATAAATTGTAAAACTAAAGCACCGGTACTAAGCTCGGCAGCCATCGCCTGCACAGCAAAATAAATAGATTGAAAAGGATTTTGATTTAACCAACGGTGTTTTACAGATGTAGTGCAACTTTCTAAAGAAATGCTCCTTAATCGAACACCTGCAATAATGGCAATTGGCAATTTAACCAATAAAAATAAATGGTACTTAAACATAAATTCTATTTTTCTTCAATCATATTGTTAAGTAGTTCACTTAATTTTTTAGTAATATTTTTTCTTGAATATTTAGAGATATTTTCATCTGAAAAATTAAACTGTTGAAACAATTCACCTTTTTGATGCCATTCCCAAAGTTGTTTTAGATGTTTTAAAGTAGTAGCGAAATCATTAAAATCAGCATTTAGCCCACATTGGTTTTGGGTCAAAAAATCACTGGTATCACTTTGGTTTTCGCCAATACTTAAAATAGGTTTTTTGGATGAAAAATATTCAAATGTTTTAGCAGGTAGCACTCTTTTGTCTTTAGGGATACCAATTACTAAAAGAATGTTACATTTAACTATTTCTTTAATCACATCCTGATGAGGGATTATTCCCTGGAAAATTATTTTTGAATAAAAACTATATTTTTCTAATTCTTTTTGGATGTTGTTATCAATACTCCCTACAAACGTTAATTTAAACTGCTTTGCAAATGCTTCATCATTATTGTACATCTCCTCAATAGCTTTCCATAAGTTCTCCGGATTTCTATCATAAGTTAACACACCAAAATAACCTATGTTAAACGAAGAAGATAGATTTTCAGAGCTTTTAGGGAAGGTGATTTCTTCATCATAACCGTTAGTTATTAGGTCAACTTTTCCTTCTCTTAGCAATTCAAAATCTTTTTGCCAACCGGCAGTTACTGTTGTTAATACATTTGCAGATGTTACCACCTCTTTTTCTAATTTATAATGTTTTTTCCTAGCATAATTAGATAGGTGTAAATCATTAAAATAGATAATTTTCGTCCATGGATCTCTAAAATCAGCTAACCATGGAATATTGAATTTTCTATGAAGTTTTAATGCAATTATATGAGTAGATTGCGGAGGACTGGTGGAAACAATGGCATTAATAGTATTGTTTTTTAAATAATTAGTTAGATAGTTTACCGAAGGTTTAATCCAGAATTTGCGGGCATCCGGAATAAAAATATTTCCTCTTACCCAAACTGAGAGTTGATGTAAAAAGCCATTATTATTTTTTGCGGATAAACTATTAGGTATTTTCTTGTTCTTTTGCTTGGTTAAAAATTTATAATATTTATAGGGTTCAAATCCACTTTCCTTTAGTACGGTAATGTTTTCAGGTAGTGTTTTTTCTAAATCATTATCAATAATTTGATAATTAGGATTCTTCATGGTGTAAATAATCGGTTCCCATCCAAAATCCCTTAAATATTTTGCGAAATAAACCCAACGTTGTACTCCGGAACCTCCACTAGGTGGCCAATAATACGTAATGATGAGTACTTTTTTCATATGCAGATATTTATTATTCATTATTATTATTGTAAATTAATGTATTCATGAACTCACACGGCTCGTTTGTTTTTTATTTGTCATATGGAATACGCCATGTTATCTTCATTCGTGTTGGTGTGCTTTTGCACATGGCTATTTCATTTTTGCTTTTTAATCAATTATCTTTTTCTGCAAAACTAATCAATAAAACGCATGAGTGCATCAGATGAAAAAACCCATTCGGGTGTCGATAATTCTTCATTAACCTGACTTAAAGAATACCATGGTGAAAGTGTATCGTTGTTAGGATTATTAAGAATATGAATACTTTGTGCCGGCATGTAGCTTTGAGCCAATAGAAACAATTTGTCATTAGTAGTAGGGTGAAATGCTACATCAACAACAATTACAGCATGGCCGGGGAAACCTCCTTTTATAAACACATCTCCAACTGCTAATTCTTTAAGAGTAACATGTTTTAGTTCCTTACTTAAGGACGCTGTTCCTGCATAAGTAAAAATATTGTCCATGTATTTTCTAAAACTAGTATAAGAGCCATTGTTTTGGGACGAATTTATCCAAACAACTTTATTTCCTTTAAGTTGAGGATAATAGCCTTCGCTCCATTTTTTAAAAGGAATTTTTAGACCATTGGTATAATTAAAAGTTATTTTATCAAATTGTTTGGTAGCATATAAATACTCGGCTCGTAATCGCATGACTGCATCGGCACATTGTTGTAAATCTTTTGTGCCAACATCAATATTTATTATCGCGTGTTGAGCCGATTGATTAGTCTTTTCTTCGCCACTGAATAAATAAACGGTGTTATCCTTCAAATTTAAAGGCAAGTGCCTTAACCAATCACCAAATGAGTTACTTACCAAAGTTATTCTTTTATAACCTTCCGGTGGAAATACATTGTTACATAATGCTGTATGATAATCGTAACTTTCTTGCCAAGCAAAATAATATTGATTAGTGTCTGTTTCCGGAATAAAAACAAACTCCTTTGAGTTTAAAACTTCAAAGGAGGTTTTTGTAGGATTAGCAGCGTTATTTTGACAACTTACCGAAAAAAAACAGCAAATGACTAAAGCTAATAAATAGTTACTTTTTGCTGTCATAATTAATTATTTTACAGAAACATTGGTAACATAAAAGCCTGAATTATTAGCGTTATAAACTGTTTCGTAAATAGATAAATATAACATTCCGGTGGATGTAGCTTTTCCTGTAAACTTAGCTCCTGCTTTTGTAGTTGTTCCACTGTCTCCGATTTTAAACACTACATTTCCATAAACCGGACTAGTAGAAGTTGAACTATTTCCACTATAATCTTCTTCATTGTTATTTTTTACCGAACCATCCGGTTTGTACTTATTGTTTGATAAACTGGCAAGTGTAACTTCTCCGTTGGCAGCAATGGAAATGGTTTGACCATTTTTAACTACAATTCCCGTTTTTAACCATCCTCCATTGTTGTTAGAACTAATATGAGTAGATGCCAATAATTTGAATGATTTTGAATCAGTAGATGCATCCGTATAAAGCACATCTATTTTATCAATTTTCTCTCTTGGAATGGTTAAATCTCCATATTCCGTTTTTAAACTTATTTTATCAAAATCGTATTTCCCTCCCATATTGTATTCATAATCAATAGTAATAACATCTTTGGTAGAGTAATTATTACTTACATTATGAATGGCTTTTAATTCTGAAATGGCATTGGATAAGGTGTAATCAAAATGCGTGTTTTCTTCTGATGATGAATAAAGGACATCTTCCATTACGGGAATTGCACCTGCTTTCATAGCCACCAATTGCTCATAAGCTTTTTTACGATCATCCTCTATACTACTTAAAAGTTGTTTGGATAAATTACTTATAGTGTTTTTTAGGCTATTATCAGGATGTATTCCTAAAACTATAGAGGATACGTTTTTGATAGGAATGGTGAGTTTTCCGTAGTCCGTTTCCAGTACAACAGTGGAAGTTTTGGTAGTACCTGTTACAATATTACCGTCTTTTAAATTTAGCGTAAATTCAACTTTTGTTTGAGCCGATGATGAAACAGCAATTGCCAACATCAATAAAGAGCATATAATTTTTTTCATCTGTTTATATTTTAATTTGATTGATTTTTTTTAAACGTTTCTTTACAATACCTATTACTTACTGTCTAGTAAAAAAGTAATGGGTTTTTGATTTTTAGAAATATCAAAATTCATCTCTTTTTTTAATGGATGATATCCATCAGCTTCAACAAGAATACTATAGGTTTTTTCCGGTTCAACAATCATTACAAACTCTCCTGTACTTGCTTTAGCTTTATAAATCCCTACTATTTTGTTGTTTTCTTCATCTATTAATGTAGCTTTTACCACCACAGTAGAATTGGCTTTTTTATCAAAACCAATTCCTTTAAAAACAGTAAGATTAGTTGGAGGATCATTGATAATTGCTTTATAAATATCTGTTCCACCAAAACCATTTTCTCTGTTAGAGGATAAGTAAGCAATTTTTCCGTTAGCACTAAGGGATATAGAAAATTCATCTCTTACTGTATTAATTGGTGTACCAAGGTTTTCAGGGTTACTCCAATTTTCTCCGGTAGCTGTAGCTTTAAATAAATCAAAACCACCCATAGTTTGATGTCCGTTACTACTAAAGTAAAGCGTTTTTCCATCACTGGCAATATATGGAGCATCTTCGTCATAAGGAGTATTGATGATGGGACCTAAATTTTGAGCTTTTCCCCAAGTACCATCGGGCAACCTATTAGCTTTATAAATATCTTTACCTCCATAGCCACCGGGACGTGAACTAACAAAGTAAATGGTTTTAAAATCGTCCGTAATGGAGGCTCCGGTTTCATCGAAAGATGAGTTTATTTCTTTTGTTAATTCAGTGGGAGTTGCCCAATTTTCAATATCGTAAGTGGTCATAAATAAATTTCCGGCAATAAAAAACTTATTGGTTTTTTGAAAATGTAACGTATTTCCATCAGAAGATAAACCGGTTACAATTTCATTTTTATCGGAATTCAATGAGGATTTTTCAACCAAACTCCCATTATTCATTTCGAGAATTTGATAAATATTATGGACATAATTTTCTCTGTCGGAAGTAAAAACCATGGAGGAAGCGTCAGCATTTATATAAGCATTGTATTCGTCAAATTTGGTATTAATTTTCCCTCCAACATTTTCAACAGTAATATTTTTAGTGTTTCGCAAAGCTAATTCTGCATAAGAAATCTGATTAAGAAAACGAGTTACCTCATCGTTGGTCAAATCTTTTTTTCCGGCAATAATTTTATAGCCATTGTAAAAATTGATGGCTTTTTTTAGTTTGCCGTTAGCATGAGCTGCTGCAGCTTTATACCTAAAAAGTTCTAAACTTACGGATGTAGCAGATTGATTAAAATGTTTTTCGGCTTTTTCGTATTCATGCAATTCAAAAAAACATAATCCCATGTAATAATTAAGTTCCACGTTAGAAGAGTCTTTTTGATAAAGTTCATCCATAATTTCCAACGCTCCTCTACAGTCGTTTAGCTGAAGTGTTGCTTTAGCTTTTGAAAGTGATTTGGAGAAATCTGCATCTGCTTGTGCAGATATTGAAGCACTACACAACAAGCCTAATACGAAAATTATACCTTTAATTCGATGAATTTTTCTTATCATTTTTTTTCAAATCGTCGGTAAATATAAAAACAATATTCAGTTCTGAAAAATATCCTTTCAAAAATAGTGCAATTTATTACTTAATAGTTCTTTAGTGAAAAATGAAATTAACAGTAATTTGTTAGTTAGCAGAAGTAAGTAATTTAATTAACTCTTACATTTAAGATGAAAATTAACACATATTTAACTTAACTATCTATCATAATAACTAGTAATTAAATTAATTTTGACAGTCTTTAATTCTTCTCATTATCTTCAATAAGAAAAAATGAACTCATATAGAGGAACTTCAAGTTTAATGGTTTTAAAGTTAATTGTATTTTCAATTTTCTTATTTTCCAGTTCTATTTTTTTTTCAAGTTTTACTAATGAAAGAAGCATTCAAAGTAATGATGAGATTTTTAAATTAAATGGCGACTCCATTTTAGTTTTTTCGGAGTGGCAAAAGAATCCCTTCTCAAATCATGAAAATGAACTGGTCATTGTAGAAAGTGAAGAAACAAACAAAGACCCTGACGAGTTTGATTTCCTATACTTTTCCTCCTCGCTATTATTCGTTAATTGTTTTGAAATAAATGGGTGGTTCTATAATAAAAACTCCTCTCACCTTTCTTTAAAACAGGATTTATTTATTTTATACCATTCCTGGAAGTTTCACCTAGTTTGATTTTTATAGTTTATTCACACTAAAATTGTGTGTAAAGCTTTTTTATAAACATGCTTTTATGTTATAGAAGTATGCAATATAGTTGTTATACTAACTAATAAAAATCAACCCTAATAATGAAAAAAACTACATTAATTGCATTTGCTGTTTTTATGATGACAGCATGTGTGGAATCACATCATAATAATCACAATGAGACTAAGTTCATTGCGACAACACCAATTATAAAAGACACATTAATCAATCGCGAGTATATTGCCCAAGTTCGTTCTATTCAACACATTGAGATAAGAGCGTTGGAAGAAGGTTATTTGCAAAACATCTATGTTGACGAAGGTCAATTCGTTGAAAAAGGTCAGTTGCTTTTTCAGATAATGCCTTTAATTTATCAGGCAGAAATGCAAAAAGCTCAAGCCGAAGTAGATTTTGCAAAGATTGAATATCAAAACACAAAAAGTTTAGCCGATAGCAACATTGTTTCTCCCAATGAATTGGCACTATCAAAAGCCAATTATGACAAAGCAAAAGCCGATTTAGCCTTAGCTGAAGCCCATTTGAATTTTACTGTAGTAAAAGCTCCTTTTAATGGAATAGTTGGCAGGTTTAATGAAGTGCGATTAGGGAGTTTATTGGAAGAAGGAGAATTACTTACCACCTTGTCTGACAATAAGAAAATGTGGGTTTATTACAATGTACCTGAAGCTGAATATTTGGATTTTTCAAAACAAAAAAGTTCAGATAATGAAAAGCCTTTAGTGCAATTAAAAATGGCCAATGGCGAGTTTTTTGAATCAAAAGGTGTGGTAGAGACCATTGAAGCAGATTTTAATAATGAAACGGGCAATATCGCTTTTCGAGCCACCTTTCAAAATCCTAACGCATTATTAAGACACGGACAAACGGGCAATATCTTCATGCCCATACCTATCAAAAATGCTATTCTAATACCACAGAAAGCCACTTTTGAAGTACTTGATAAAAAATATGTGTATGTTATTTCAAATAAAAAGGTAAATGCCAAACAAATTGAGGTAGGTAACGAATGGCCACATATATACCAAGTAGTTTCAGGTGTATCAGCCCAAGATACCATCTTGGTTGAAGGACTTAGAAAAGTTTCTAATGGACAAAGTATTCATGTTCGTTATAAAAACTTAACTGAAATACTGAATGAGTTAAATCAGCTTCACGCTGAATAGTTAAGAACCATTAAATAGAATAATTATGTTTAGTAAATTTATCAAAAGACCGGTTCTTGCTATCTCCATTTCATTGGCGATGGTTTTTTTGGGGCTTATAGCCATTACAACAAGGCCGGTATCTCAGTTTCCCAATATTGCTCCGCCAAGGGTAAATATATTTATCGCTTATCCCGGAGCTAGTGCACAAGTTTTAGTAGAGTCCACTCTAATTCCATTAGAACGAGCTATTAATGGTGTGCAAGGCATGCAATACATTACTTCCGATGCTACCAGTGTAGGAGAAGCCACGGTTCAAATCATTTTTGAACCCGGAACGGATCCTAATGCAGCAGTAGTTAATGTTAAAACCAGAGTAGATGCGATCATGAACAACCTTCCTCCATTGGTTCAACGAGAAGGAATTATCATCACCCCTATTCAGCCAAGTATGTTGATGTATGTCAACTTATTTAGTAAAGATGAAAAGGCTGATGAGAAATTTTTATACAACTACGCCAATGTGAATGTAATTCCCGAATTACAAAGAATTAGTGGAATGGGACGTGCTCAAATTTTAGGAAGCAGAACATTTGCTATGCGTGTTTGGCTTAAACCCGACAGAATGCAAGCTTATAAAATATCTGCCGAAGAAGTACTGAAAGCCATGGAAGAGCAAAGTATAATCGGACGGCCGGGACGCCTTGGTCAAGCATCAGGAAAAGTGGCTCAATCATTAGAGTTCACTTTAACTTATAAGGGACGTTTTAACAAGCCAGAAGAGTACGAAAACATTATCGTTAAGGCAAATTCGGAAGGTGAAATTTTAAAATTAAAGGACATCGCGGAAGTAGAGCTAGGTAGCGAATTCTTCGATATTTACTCTAATAAAGATGGGTATCCCTCGGCCTCAATTGTTTTAAAACAAAATTTTGGAACTAACGCTAGTGCCGTAATCGAGAAAACAAAAGAAAAATTAGAGGAATTAAAAAAAGATTTCCCTCCCGGAATGGAGTATGAAATCAACTACGATGTTTCCAAGTTTGTGGATGCTTCCATCGATCAAGTAATGCACACATTAGTTGAAGCATTTATATTGGTGGCATTGGTAGTATTTTTATTTCTAGGAGATTGGCGTTCTACCATTATTCCAATCATTGCTGTACCCGTTTCATTAATAGGCGCATTCATGTTTATGCAGCTTTTTGGGCTTACCATAAACTTAATCACATTGTTTGCTTTGGTATTAGCCATCGGTATTGTAGTGGATAATGCCATTGTAGTAGTTGAGGCTGTTCATGCTAAAATGCATGAAGAACACCTTACTCCTTTTAATGCAGTAAAAAAAGTATTGGGTGAAATTAGTGGTGCTATCATTGCCATTACATTAATCATGACTGCCGTATTTGTCCCAATTGCTTTTATGACAGGTCCTGTGGGTGTTTTTTACCGACAATTTTCCATCACCATGGCAAGTGCCATTATTTTATCAGGAATTATTGCCCTTACGCTAACTCCCGTGCTTTGTGCTATGATTTTAAAAAATAATCATGGTAAACCGAGAAGAAAAACTCCTATTGACCTATTTATCGATTGGTTCAACCGAAATTTTGAAAAATTAACTGGAAAATACACCAATTTACTAGAGTTAATTGTCAATAGAAGACTCGTAACTTTTGGAATATTAGCGGTTTTTGGTTTCGGGATTTTTGCCGTAAACAAAACATTGCCAAGTGGTTTTATTCCGAATGAAGATCAGGGACAGATTTACGCTATTATTCAAACACCTCCGGGAAGTACGCTTGAAAGAACCAATGCGGTTTCCAAAGAACTACAAGCAATTGCCGAAGAAATTGACGGTATTGAATCTGTTACATCATTAGCGGGTTATGAAATTCTTACCGAAGGTAGAGGGTCTAACGCGGGAACTTGTTTGATCAATTTAAAAGATTGGGAACATAGAGATCAGTCGGTTAAAGAAATTATTGAAGAACTGGAAAAAGAAAGTCATGGCTTGGGTGCTGTCATCGAGTTTTTTGAACCTCCTGCCGTACCAGGATACGGTTCATCAGACGGATTTTCTTTGCGGCTACTTGATAAAAATAGCACTGTAGATTATCAAGATTTTGATAAAATCAATCAAGAGTTTATGATGGCCTTGAGTAAACGCAAGGAACTAAGTGGGTTGTTCACTTTTTATGCTGCTAACTATCCGCAATATGAAATAGAAATAGACAATGAAAAAGCCATGCAAAAAGGTGTATCTATTGGTGATGCGATGGAAAATCTGAATATATTAATTGGAAGTACTTACGAGCAAGGTTTTACACGCTTTAATACATTTTTTAAGGTTTACACCCAATCAGCTCCTGAATACCGCAGAATGCCTAGCGATTTACTCAAGCTATTTGTAAAAAATGAGGAAGGCGAAATGGTACCCTATTCATCATTTATTAATTTAAAAAAGACACAAGGTCCCAATGAAATTACGCGATTTAACTTATACACTTCTTCTGCCATTCGCGGAGTTCCGGCTAAAGGCTACACCACAGGTGATGCCATTGAGGCAATTAGAGAAGTAAGTGAACAAACCTTGCCTCGCGGTTATGATATAGCATGGGAAGGACTTTCTTACGATGAAGCCAATCGTGGAAATGAAGCTTTGTATATATTTATTGTGGTACTTGTTTTTGTGTACCTCGTGCTTGCATCGCAATACGAAAGCTTTATTATTCCTTTAACGGTTGTTTTATCAATTCCTGCGGGTGTGTTTGGTTCCTTCCTTTTGTTAAAATTGATGGGGTTATCCAACGATATTTATGCACAAATTGGTTTGATTATGTTGATTGGTTTGTTGGGTAAAAATGCTGTGCTAATTGTTGAGTTTGCTGTTCAGAAACATCATCAGGGAGCCACCATTCTTGCTGCTGCCATAGAAGGGGCAAAAGTAAGATTTCGTCCTATCTTAATGACCTCATTTGCATTTATTGCAGGGTTACTACCTTTGGTTAGAGCAACGGGGGCCGGGGCAATAGGTAATCGAACCATCGGGGCTTCTGCTTTAGGAGGAATGTTAATTGGAACTATTTTCGGAGTAATTATCGTTCCGGGGCTTTACTTCATTTTTGGAAAAATGGCTGAAGGACGGCAATTGATAAAAGACGAAGATCAAAATCCTTTAACAGAAGATTTAGTTGAAAGTCAATCTGAAAAGTCATTTTTTAATCGACTAAAGAAATTAGGAATTAAAATAAAATTTAAAAAGAAAAAAGATAACCAATGAAAAAACTAATCATAAATAAATTGAATATTCTTTTAGTTGTAATAGCTGCTTTTGTTTATGGGTGTAGCTTTCAAAAAACAACCATAAGAACGGAAAATAAAAATGTTCCATTAAAATATCAAAATTCAACAGATACTTTAAATATTGCCCTTATTAAATGGAAAGAATTTTTTAACGACAACTTATTAATAGAGTTAATTGACACCGCTCTAAAAAACAACCAAGAGTTAAACATTGTTTTACAAGAGATTGCTATTAGTAATAATGAAATCCAGGAGAAAAAGGGGGAATATTTACCTTTTTTACATTTAAAAACCGGTGGCGGCATTGAAAAAGAAGGTCGGTTCACAAGACATGGTGCTGTAGATGAGCAATTAACCATAAAAGATGGTGAAAACTTTCCTGAACCTTTTAGTGATGTTCTTTTAGGTTTGCAAGCCAATTGGGAATTAGATGTTTGGAAAAAATTGAGAAATGCTAAAAAATCTGCTGTGCTTAACTACTTAGCAACAGTTGAAGGTAAAAACTTTATGCTCACCAATTTAATCGCAGAAATATCCGAATCGTATTATGAATTAATGGCGTTAGATAACCTTTTGGACATTGTGAATCAAAACATCGAAATTCAGAAAGATGCCTTAAATGTAGTTCGTCAACAAAAAAAA
>DATGOR010000013.1:0-2454 GCA_035305805.1 Vicingaceae bacterium
GAAGATATTAAATTATTTTTTAAGGCGTATAAAGTTACAGCACGATACATAGCGCCAGTATCTACGTACACGTAACCTAAAGCTTTCGCTAATTGTTTGGCCAAAGTACTTTTCCCCGTTGATGAATATCCATCAATGGCAATTGTTATTTTTTTCAAAATACTTAAATTAAAGAAAGCAAAATTACGAATTAAAGTTTTATAGACAATCCTAAAAGATTAGTATTTCCTGCTAAAGTAACTCGAGAGTGAGAATACTCAAAATGGATACGATTTAATTTTAAACTAAAACCTGCAGAAAAACCTGCAAAACTTCTCTGTTCAAGAACTTTCATTTCTTCACCTCGTCTAAAATTGTAAGCTAAATGCAGATTAAATTTTTTGTTTGTAAACAAGTCAGCACCAAAAATAACATGGCGTAAAGCATGATCAAAAAAGCCAACTTCTTCTTCAGTAACACTTCCATCTAATCCCACTTGAGTGCGATTGGGATTTGAAAAAGCAATTTCCCATTGTTGCAAATTTTCTAGAGTAAAATGCCAACGAATAGGCACATTTTCTAACTGTTTTGATACTCCAGCTGTAATTGTGAAGGGCAAAGATTCTCTTTCATCTTGGTAAGAAGTTAATTGAAAACCTAAATTTCTAAACGAAACTCCAGCATTCCAACCCGTTTCTGGATTCACATACATTCCGCCGATATCAGCTGCAATTCCGTATGAAGTATATGATTCTAAAGAAGACGAAATAAATTTAATATTTGAACCTATATAAAAATCAGAGTCCTCTATTTGATAAGAATACCCCATCGAAACTGCAATATCATTACCTGTAAAAGTTCCTGTAGATTCACCATATTCGTTGTAACCATCAATTTCACCATATCCCATAAAAGTTACACCGAAATGCAAGTTTCTTCCATTTTTTAAAGTAGTCGTATAGGTAGCATTACCCATATTCACATCTCCGTAGAAGTTTCCATAATTCACATTCAATCTGCCGTGCATTTCAGAATTTAAAGATGCAGGATTATATAAAACTTGCGATCCGTTTTCATCATAACTTGTTACATTTATTCCTCCTAATGCATTTTGCCTTGGCGAATGTGCCATATTTAAAAAAGAATAAATATCACTACCACCAACTTGCGCTTGGGAAACCAAAGAAAATAATAAAAAGCTACTTGCTAAAACTTGTCGCATATTAACGTTTTTTATATACAACGAAGATATTAATAAAATAATTGTATTAACAAAAAAAAGATGTCTTTCGACATCTTTTATTCAAGGAGTTTTTTGGCATTTTTCACCTTTTGATCGGTTATTGCTATATCAAGTACTTCATTCATATGCTCAACATAGTGGAAAGTTAAACCGGTTACATATTCCGGATTAATTTTATTCACATCTCTTTCGTTTTGTTTACACAGAATTATTTCTTTAATATTCGCACGCTTTGCCGCTAATATTTTTTCTTTAATACCACCAACTGGTAGAACTTTTCCTCTTAAAGTAATTTCTCCTGTCATGGCAAGGTTTTTCTTAATACGTTTTTGTGTAAACGTAGAAACCATAGATGTTAACATGGCTATACCAGCAGAAGGACCATCTTTAGGAGTTGCTCCTTCTGGTACGTGAACGTGAATTTTATACTTTGTAAATAATTCTGAAGGAATGTTTAAATCTTTAGCATTGGATTTTATATACTCTAATGCTATAGTAGCAGATTCTTTCATAACATTTCCTAAATTACCTGTCATTGTAAGAGTGCCTTTACCTTCTGATAATATAGATTCTATATGCAAAATATCACCTCCTACTCTTGTCCAAGCTAAGCCTGTTACTACTCCGGCCGTATCATTGTTTTCGTACTTTTCATGCTCAAACTTCGGCTCACCAAGCATTGTAATAATATCTTTTTCTGTAGGCTTTACGGCATATTCCTCTTCTAAAACAACAGATTTAGCTACGTATCTAGCAATAGCTGCCATTTGTTTATCTAAACTACGAACTCCAGATTCGCGTGTATATCTTGTAATTATAAACTCTAATTGCTTTTTACCCAATTGTATAGCCTTAGAATCTAAACCATGTTCTTTCAACTGTTTTGGCAACAAATGTTGTTTGGCAATTTCAATTTTTTCTTCAATAGTATATCCATTCATCTCAATGATCTCCATACGATCCAATAAAGCAGGTTGTATAGTGTTTAAACTATTTGAAGTGGCAATAAACATTACTTTTGATAAGTCGTACCCTATTTCTAAGAAATTATCATAGAATGACTTATTTTGCTCTGGGTCTAAAACTTCTAATAACGCTGAAGATGGATCTCCGTTATGTGAGCTTGACAACTTATCAATTTCATCTAAGACAAAAACAGGATTTGATGTTTTAGCTTTTTTAATGTTTTGAAGAATGCGGCCTGGCATAGCTCCAATGTAAGTTTTTCTATG
>DATGOR010000014.1:0-3626 GCA_035305805.1 Vicingaceae bacterium
TTACCATAGGTACTCAAATTTATAATCACCCTGAAATTAGTATAGAACAACTTAAGCAACAAGTTATTTCGGAATCCCAACTACTAAAAAATCAATTTAACTTAGATTACTCCGTTTGTGCATTTCAATATTCAGACAAAAAATTAACCGCTGACTTTTTTTCTTCCATAGAAAAAAATATTGACGCTTCGTTTGGAATTAATGGTTTAATGAATGAAAACAGCCCCCATCATTATCAAAGGATATTGATGGATAAATCCCAAAATGCTGAAGATATTTTAAAATTAGCTTACAGCAATTACTGGTTAAAAAAGTTATGCTTTAAAAACACCATTAAAAGGTAAAAATTGGCGATAGATTTTTTTAAAAAGGCTGAATTAAATGCTACCTTTGTCCGAAAAATCATTAACTTAATCTAAACAACTGTTTTTCTTATGTCTAAAGTTCATAATTTCAGTGCAGGACCATGTATCCTTCCACAAGAAGTACTAAAAAAAGCCTCAGAAGCCGTAATTAATTTTAACAACTTAAATCTTTCTTTAATAGAGATTTCTCATAGAAGTAAAGATTTTGTGGAAGTAATGGAAAAAGCACAGGCTTTGGTCAAAGAACTACTTGGTGTACCCGATGGTTACTCCATCCTATTTCTTCAAGGAGGAGCTAGCTTAGGGTTTTTAAAAGTTCCTTTCAACTTTATGAAAGAAGGCGGTTCTGCTGCCTATTTGAACACAGGTGTTTGGGCCACCAAAGCTCAAAAAGAAGCAGCTACTATGGGCCATGTTATTGAAGTAGCTTCTTCCAAAGATAAAAATTTTAACTACGTTCCTAAAAACTTTCAGATTCCCGGTGATGCCGATTACTTGCACATTACTACCAACAACACTATTTTTGGAACTCAACTCAAAAACATCCCCATTAGCCGTATTCCAATTATTGCAGATATGTCGTCAGATATTTTTAGCAAAAAAATTGACGTTTCACAATTTGATATGATTTATGCCGGAGCTCAAAAAAATATGGGGCCGGCCGGAACCACTTTATATATTGTAAAAGACAGTGCTTTAGGAAAAACCGGCAGAAAAATCCCTACCATGTTGGATTTACAAACACACATCAAAAAAGAATCGATGTTTAACACTCCTCCGGTTTTCCCTATTTATGTTTCTATGTTAACACTGCAATGGTTAAAAGACAATGGTGGGATTGAATGGATAGAAAAAATCAATCAGCAAAAAGCAGATTTATTATATAACGAAATTGACGCTAACCCACTGTTTGAAGGAACAGCCAATGTTACCGATCGTTCTAACATGAATGCAACTTTTGTATTAAAAGATGAAAGTTTAATGGATGAATTCAACAAAATGTGGCAAGCAGCTAACATAAGTGGAATTAAAGGACACAGAGATGTAGGAGGTTACAGAGCTTCAATGTACAATGCACTACCTTTAGAAAGTGTACAAGTATTGGTGGATGTAATGAAAGAATTTGCAGTAAAATTTGGGTAAATAAACTTTTTTCTGCCACTGATTTCACATATTTACGCAGATTGTTTTCACTGATTATCATGATTATAATTGAAGAACCAAAATCTTTTTATGCAAATGATAAGTATCCTTTAGGTAAGGAAACTTATAAGATAATTGGTTTAGCAATGGAAGTTCATAAAGAAATTGGCAGAGGTTTTTTAGAAATAGTTTATAAAGATGCGTTGGAAATAGAATTCAACGATAATAATATTTTATATGAGAGAGAAAAACCTTTTGAAATTAATTATAAAGGAAGATTGTTAAAGAGAAAATATATCGCTGATTTCATTGCTCATCAACAAATAATTCTTGAAATTAAGGCTCAATCAGGAATCTATGATGAAGATATTAAACAAACAATAAACTATTTAGCCTGCTCAAAATTAAAAATTGGATTAATTATCAACTTTGGAGAAGAATCTCTCTCATTTAGAAGAGTAATACTAACTTAAATCTGCGAAGCAAATCTGTGAAAATTAACGTAATCTGTGGCACAAAAAAAAATAAAAAACTATAAATTATTAACTATATGTTCAAACCTTATACCTATCAAATGAAAATATTAGCAAACGATGGAATTGCCCCTATAGGCAAACAACAATTGGAAGCAGCGGGATTTACCGTTGTAACAGAAACAGTCCCTCAAAATGAATTAATTCAAGCCATTAACAACGAAAATTATGTAGCGCTGTTAGTTAGAAGTGCTACTACTGTTCGTAAAGATCTTATTGATGCTTGTCCGAATTTGAAGTTAATCGGACGTGGTGGTGTTGGTATGGATAATATTGATGTGGCTTACGCCAAAGAAAAAGGCTTACATGTCATCAACACTCCGGCATCTTCCTCTCAATCGGTAGCAGAAATGGTAATGGCTCACTTATTTGGTGCTGTTAGATTTTTATATGATGCCAACCGACAAATGCCTGCCAATGGAGCAACTGAATTTAAAACTTTAAAGAAAAAATACGCTAAAGGAATTGAACTAAGAGGAAAAACGCTTGGTATTATTGGTTTTGGAAGAATTGGTCAGGCAACGGCAAGTTATGCTTTAGGTTGCGGTATGAATGTTATTTATACCGATCCTTTTGCAGAAAAAGCTACCATAAAAGTAAAAGTAGGTAATCAAGAAGTGGCTATTGAGTTGAACTCAACAACTAAGGAAAATGTACTAAAAAATGCTGATTTTATTTCATTGCATGTACCTAAATTAGATCAACCAGCCATAGGAAATGAAGAGTTTGCCATCATGAAAGATGGTGTAATCATTGTGAATGCTGCTCGTGGAGGTGTGGTAGATGAAGATGCGTTAATTACCAATTTAAACTCAGGAAAAGTAGCTCACGCTGCTTTAGATGTTTTTGAGAACGAACCAACTCCAAGAGAAGATTTATTGAAACACCCCAAAATATCACTTACGCCACATATTGGTGCTGCTACTTTGGAAGCTCAAGATAGAATTGGGGAAGAACTGGCAAGTCAAATAAAAGCATTGTTGTTATAAGAACACAGTAAAAATACTTTTAACCACATAGAAACATAGTTGAGTATAACACAAAAATATTTAGATGAACTAACCTACGAAGTAATTGGAGCAGCAATTGAAGTGCATAAATTGATGGGGAGAGGTCTTTTAGAAAGCGTTTATCAAGAATGTTTAAAAGAAGAGTTAATACATAGAAAAATAAATTTTTTATCAGAGTTAAAGATACCTGTAGTTTATAAAAACAAACAGCTGAATATTGATTTTAGATGTGATTTTTTTATCGAAAATTGCTTGGTTGTTGAATTAAAAGCAATTACACAGTTTAATGAAACGCATGAAGCACAGCTTCTGAACTATATGAAACTTCTAAAAGCTCCCAAAGGCATCTTATTAAACTTTAATTGTAAAAACATCTTTCATGAAGGACAAAAAACTCTTGTGAACGAATATTTAAAGAACTTCCTAAACAATAGAAACTATGTATCTATGTGGTTAAAATCGGTTAAAATATAAAATATATGGCAAAAATAATCCCTTTCAAAGCAATTCGTCCTACCAGAGATAAAGCCTATTTGGTTTCATCTATGCCGGCATATATTTATCCCAAGCATATT
>DATGOR010000015.1:0-4543 GCA_035305805.1 Vicingaceae bacterium
TTACTTACAAACAGTACGCTTTATGTTAATCTTGAACCTTGTGCTCATTTCGGGAAAACGCCACCTTGTGCCGATTTAATTACAAAATATAACATTCCTAAAGTGGTAATTGGTTGTGTAGATAGTTTTGCAGCAGTGGCAGGTAAAGGAATTGAGAAATTGAAAACAGCCGGTATAGAAGTAATGGTGGGAATTTTAGAAAAAGAAAGTTTAGCACTGAATAAACGTTTTTTCACTTTTCATCAAAAGAAACGCCCTTATGTTCTGTTAAAATGGGCTGTTACCAAAGATGGTTTTATGGATGTGGAACGTACTAATTCCAACACTATTAAGGATAATTGGATTACTTCTCCTACTTCAAAAAAAATAGTGCATAAATGGCGTAGTGAAGAAGCTGCTATAATGATTGGCACCAACACAGCTTTGAACGACAATCCTCAATTGACGGTGAGAGATTGGCAAGGAAAAAATCCTGTTCGCATTGTGTTGGATATGAATTTAAGACTGCCTACCTCTTTACAAATTTTTAATACTGAAGCAGACACCATTGTGCTAAATTCTATAAAAGATGAAGAAGAAGGAAATATACTTTACTTGAAAATTAACCCTGAAGATTGGCTACACGATAGTTTAACTAAACTTTATGAACGTCATATTAACTCCATATTGGTAGAGGGTGGCAAGCAATTATTAACCTCTTTTATTAACGAGAATTTATGGGATGAAGCTCGTGTTTTTACAGGCAACAAGACTTTTGGCACAGGTTTGTCTGCTCCGGAAATTAAAGCAGCCCAAAATTATACAGAAAAAATTGCCGATGATTGGTTAAACGTGTACGAAAACAGCAATTAAACTAATTAATCCAACTCAGTAATATCATCCACTCCCATAACTCTCTCCGTGGTGAATCCTTCTGCGTAATCATATCCAGCGTCTCTTCCTAAGTTAATCATCCTTCCTTTTATAAAATCCATGAAATTTTTAGTAGTGAGCGGTGTGTCCGGTTCATCATCATTCTCTTTAAAAAATTGAGAGCTGTAAGCAGCAATTGCTTCCATTTTTTTATCTACAAACTCGGTAACATCTACCACAAAATCGGGCTTTAAATACCTGTCTTGAATATAATGATAAACTGCTTTTGGACGCCAATGTTCTTGCGGTTGTCCTTCAATTTCGGTAGCTATTTTTCGTAAACCCGAATAAAAACAAGCATCAGCAATTAATTTGGCAGCTCTCCCATGGTCAGGATGCCTATCGGTAACTGCATTTGCCAAAACAATATCAGGACGATATAATCTCAACATTTTAATAATTGCCAATTGGTGTTCTTTGTTGTTTTCAAAAAATCCGTCAGCAAAATTTAGTATCTCTCTGGTATGCACACCAAGAATTAGGGCTGCTTTTTTTGCCTCTTGCAACCTTAAAGTAGCACTCCCTCTGCTACCTAATTCTCCATGGGTTAAATCTAAAATACCTACTTTTTTTCCTTTGTTTATGTGTTTTATTAAAGTTCCGGCACAACTTAATTCCACATCATCCGGATGAATACCTATGGCTAGTATATCTAATTTCATGGTTATTTTTTAATTTTAAGCGTTGGCAAAGGTACGCAGGAAAAAAGAATTGACTTTTTCTTTTTGTATTAGAGTTTCTAAAAAGAACAATTTGTAATTTTAACTAATTTTTAATTCAAACAACACATGAAAACCAACCTTTTATCCATTTCAATTTTACTTCTAATGAGCTTTACAGCTATTGGACAAGAAGTATTAACATTAGATTCCACTACTATGAAACAAAAACACCAATTAAGTGAATTAGATTGGCTAACCGAATATTGGACAGGAGAAGGATTAGGCGGAACTTGTGATGAAGTTTGGATGCCTCAGATGGGGAATTGTATGCAGGGAGTTTTTCGATACTCAAGATTTGGCAATATTGCTTTTACAGAATACATGATTATTGAGCAACAATTGGATAGCAATATATCATTAAAGTTAAAGCATTTTGGTGAAAACCTAGTTCCTTGGGAAGAAAATGATAAATGGATAACTTTTGAGTTGATAAAAATTGAAGGAACTACTGCTTATTTTAATGGATTAACATATAGCAGAAAGAAAGATGAGTTAACGATAAAGCTTATTCTTATTGAAGGAGAAGAAAATTGGATAGAAGAGTTTACGTTTAAGAAAACTAAACTATAACCTATTAATGGTCGTGTTCTCTGCCTTTAATTTTATTGCTTTTGTAAGAATTGTCTAATTCCTCTGCTTCTTCCAAAAATTTTTGAGAAGGTTTTTTCTCTAACAATTCATCTAAATTCGGTTGCCCTGCATTTACCCAAGCCGTGTACCAATAGCTGCCTACTTTTATAATGGAAGCCGTTAAACGTCTTTCTACCATTCCATTTAGCATTTCGTGGTACCTATCTGAATATTCTTCAGAATATACTTTCATTAAAGCTGCTCCCCTATTTTCTACACTGTATTTCCTATCTTGAGGAAATTCATCGTTCAGTTGTTTTTCAAACCCTAATACAGAGTCTTTGGCTGCAAAACTAACTTTCACCACTCCCCATACATCTTCCAATACATCATCCACATACTTCGCTCTACCCACAAAATAATCATAATCTTCGTGCTTTAACTCCGGCAAACGAGATTCCCAAAAACCATGTATTCCTTTCTGATTGGTTAATTGTCCGTTGTAATTTTTGGTAGTATGTAATGGCACATGAGCATCGCCTATGTAGTGCCCTAAATCGGCTGAAACTTTAATAATTCTATCGTAATCTTTTGCCTCAAAGGCTTTTGTAAGTTGTAATACCATAAAATTAACATGCCAAGGAACAATTCCATAGGCCTGCAAGGTGTCTTCCGTAAATTTATCAATTGCATCGTACCATTTTTTAGGCATTACTTCAAAAGGATCTTGCCCATCTTCAGCATAATGGTCTATATCAATATAATGTCTGGGAGCTTCTCCTTCTACGGCATAACGTCTTTTATCCGGATCAACAGCATGTTCGGTAATGTATTCAATGTTTTTTTTGTAGAACTTTATCATTTCAGGCGGCAAGGTAAATACTGCCATTCTGTTAATTTTTTTATGTCCGAAAAAACCCCAAGAATAAATAGTTGGTTGGTAAATGTAATACGCTCCAATTAAGAAAAGTACTACAAAAATTAAATATTTATAAAGAAATTTCATCTGTTTTTATATTTTATTTCGACTCACCCCCCAAGTTATCTTGCGATAACTCTTCCCCCTCTCTTTAAAAAGAGGGGGTGCAGGGGGAGAGTTTAAATGTATCAAAATATTACGATAAGTTTTTACTTTTAATACAATATTTCAAGCTCATCTACAAACTCCCTAAACAACTTTTTCCTTGTAAAAAAATTAAACTACCACTTCAGTTTTAGATGGTTCAAACTCACCTTCTAATTCTAGTCTATCTCCCTTTAAAACAGGAACTAATTTAGATTTATCTAAAGTTAAACAATAAATTATATCTTCTTCTAAATTTAGGTTGCTCAAACGTTTTCTGTGAGAAGAATCTCCTAAGAATTGATATAAATTACCTTTAGCGTTTTTATACATATTTAACGCACCAATGGCTCCATCTCCTAAGTCAGTAAAGCGTAGATTCTTACTCAACTTTTCCACAACAGCACCGGCAAAAAGAGAATCTTCCAAGTTAAACCTATCTTTCCATCCGGCACACAAAAGCAGTACGTTTTTATCTTCTTTTTCTAAATAAGCACACACCGCATTTAGGTTGGTAAAAGCCCCCACAATCACTTTGTATGCTTTTTTAGCAGCATGTATCGCCTTAGTGCCATTCGTAGTAGTTAGCACTATGGTTTGATTTTTAAATTTGGCATCATAAAATGCCAATGGAGAATTTCCAAAATCGAATCCGGACATCACTTGAGCATTTCTTTCCGCTCCCACCAAATAACCTTGTTTTTTATATGCCTCTGCCTCCTGTACCGTTTCAACAGGAATTAAGGCTTTAATACCGTTTTCAAAAGCAGAACATATTGCTGTGGTAGCCCTAAGAACATCTATTACTACTACCACGCAGTTTTCATTATCAAAATAATGAGGAAAAAGCGCAGGAGAAAAGCATACTTCTACATTATTTTTATTTCCAGAGGATATTTCTCCCATGTTTTTGTTTTAGTTATTTGTTATTAGTTTAATTAACACAATACGCTTAAGTTAGTTTTGACACAAATTTAAAATCAAATTTCACTGATTATCACAAATTGTAAAACATCTTCGATGTTTTTTGTGTTAATTGTCAGTAGAATAGATTAAAAAATCTGTGTCATTTGTGCAAATTTGTGTTTTATGTTACATTAACAGAAGCTAATTACCCTTTGTAAAATGGCATCTTTACTACTTTAGCTTTTACTTTTTTATCTCTAATTAAAATGTAAATTTCGGTATCTACTTTAGCAAAAGAAGTTGCCACATAGCCCATGCCTATTGCTTTGTTTAAAGATGGTGATTGCGTTCCAGAAGTTACTTCTCCAAT
>DATGOR010000016.1:0-2492 GCA_035305805.1 Vicingaceae bacterium
ATAAAAATTCCTGTAATAATATTAGAAAACGCTTTTTGAGAAGCAAAACCAATAATAGCAGCAATAATTCCTGCTCCGGCAAATAAGGCTGAACCAAAAGAGCGTAAGGAAGGGATATGGCGGAAAATAACGATTAACGCGATAAAATATATAATAAAACTCAAGGAGTTTTTTAGGAAAGAAAAGTTAGTAGGGTCAACTTTTATTTTATCCGCATTACTGTTAATGAGTTTGGTAGCTATTTTTCGTAAAATAACCAACACCAATGAAGCAACAGCAAGTGTTACAATTACAAAAATTAAATGTTTAATAGTGTTGGAGTTAATAATTTCGCTCCAACTATTATTTAAAAATTTAGTAATCATAGATTCAGTAACACTTCATCCGGGTTTTTACCGCCAAAGATGATGCTGCTTGGGTTTTCAAGCATATCTTTTACTGCTTTTAAGAAACCAACAGATTCTCTACCGTCAATAATTCGGTGGTCGTAGCTCAACGCTAAATACATCATAGGTCTTATTTCTACTTTCCCATCTATTGCTACCGGTCTGTCCACAATGTTGTGCATTCCTAAAATAGCACTTTGTGGAGGGTTAATGATGGGGGTACTCATCATAGAACCAAAAACACCACCATTAGTAATGGTAAACGTTCCTCCTTCCATATCAGCAATATCAATTTTCCCATCTCGTGCTTTAACAGCTAAACGTTTTATTTCGGCTTCAATTTCTGCTAAACTCATTCTTTCTGCATTTCTAACCACAGGTACCATTAATCCTTTTGGAGAACTAACGGCAATGCCTATATCTGCATAATCATAAGTGATGATATGGTCGCCATCAATCATTCCATTAACGGCAGGGAATTGACGCAACGCTTCTGTTACAGCTTTGGTAAAAAATGACATAAAACCTAAGCTTACGCCATGCGTTTCTTTAAATTTATCTTTGAACTTATTCCTTAAATCCATAACGGGCTTCATATCTACTTCATTAAAAGTAGTTAGCATAGCCGTTTCATTTTTAACACTAACCAAACGTTGAGCAACTTTTCTTCTTAGCATAGACATTTTTTGTTTGTCTTGCTCACGAGAACCTCCCCAACCTGCAATTGCAGAAGAGTTAATTCCACTTGTTAAATAAGCTTGTATGTCGCTTTTGGTAATTTTTCCGTTGCTTCCCGTACCTTTTAATTGTGCTGTATTGATGTTGTTGGCACTAATCATTTCTTTGGCTAAAGGAGTGGCTTTAACATCTGTTTTTGTAGCCGGAGCCGGGTTTGGAACAACTTCTGACTTCGGGCTTTCAACTTCGGTCTCCTGACTTCTAACTTCGGTCTCCTGACTTTTAACTTCTGACTTCTGAAATCCTTCAGGTTTTTTAGCTTCGGTATCAATTAAGCAAACTACTGCACCAACTTTTACTAAATCGCCTTCTTCAGCTTTTAGTGTAATAATTCCCGATTCCTCTGCGGGTAATTCCAACGTTGCCTTATCAGAATCTACTTCAGCAATAGCTTGGTCTTTTTCCACATAATCGCCATCAGCAACTAACCATTGTGCTATTTCTACTTCTGTAATTGATTCTCCCGGTGAGGGAACTTTCATTTCTAAAGCCATATTTTTATAGGTTTAATGTTTAAGGTTTGAAGTTTGAGGTTTGATGTTAACTAAACTTCAAACCTCAAATCAAGAACTTTTTTAACTTACTAATGTATTTTCAAATAATTTATCAATAATTGCCGTATGCCTAGCCACGTGTGCTTTTGCAGAACCGGTTGCCGGAGCACCACTTTCTGCTAAAGAAACTACTTTTAAATCCAAATGTCTTAAATGACGAAGCATGTGGCTCCATGCCCCCATATTTTCCGGTTCTTCCTGAGCCCAAATGATGTTTTTAGCATTACTGTATTTCTTCACTATTTCTTCAATTTGATTGAATGGAAGTGGATACAACTGCTCTATTCTTACTAACGCCATGTTATCAGCATTAATTTCTTCTTTTTTTGCTAATAAATCGTAATAAAATTTACCTGTACAGAACACCAAAGTGTCTATTTCTTTTGCTTTTGCTGTAGCATCATCTATTACCTCTTGGAATTTACCTTTGGCTAATTCATCCAAAGAAGAAACACATTTTGGGTGTCTTAATAAACTCTTAGGAGTAAACACTACCAATGGTTTTCTAAAGTTCCATTTCAATTGACGTCTTAAAATATGGAAGAAATTTGCCGGAGTTGAACAGTTAGCAACTTGCATGTTTTCTTCAGCACAAAGCTGTAAAAACCTTTCCATTCTTCCGCTGGAATGTTCTGCCCCTTGTCCTTCATAACCATGAGGTAATAACATTACTAAGCCATTTTGTGTTTTCCATTTTTCTTCGGCAGCACTCAAAAATTGGTCGATAATAATTTGAGCTCCGTTATTAAAATCACCAAATTGTGCTTCCCAAATGGTTAGTGCATTCGGACTAGCCATTGCATAACCATATTCA
>DATGOR010000017.1:0-8467 GCA_035305805.1 Vicingaceae bacterium
TTAACCAACATGTTGCAACCTTTTTGGGCGTTGCCATTGCTGGGTATTACTGGACTAAAAGCCAAAGAAATTTTGCCCTACACTTTGTTTTTGATGTTGGTCGGATTAATCATTTTTGTAAGTTGTTTATTAATTTTTTAGACCACAGGTAAGTCGTCCACTGTTTTAGAGTCTAGTGCGTCTCTCAAGCCATTACCCACCAAAATAAATGCCAACACCATTAGAACAATGGCAATCCCTGGAAAAGCAGCTAGATAAGCATTTCCAGTAATAATGTATCCTTTGTGTTCGGCAATAATTTTTCCCCAAGTAGCTTGAGGTGGTTGAGCACCAATACCAATAAAACTTAGTCCTGCTTCCACCAATATGGCGGCAGCAAAATTGATGGCTGAAATAACAATTACAGGTCCTAATACATTAGGAACTATATGTCCGGAAATAATTCTAAAGTTAGTAAAGCCTAAAGCTCTTCCGGCTTCCACAAATTCTTTTTCTCGTAAACTTAACACTTGTCCACGCACCACACGAGCTACTTCCACCCACATGGTTAATCCCACAGCTATAAATACTTGCCAATGCCCTTTGCCGAGTGCTAAGGTAATAGCAATAACTAATAATAAGGTAGGAATAGACCAAACCACATTTATTACCCAAATTATAACATCATCTATCCAACCTCTAAAATAACCACCAATGGCTCCTAATGTAATACCAATAACTAATGAAATAAACACAGAAATAAAACCCACTGATAGTGAAATCCATGTGCCTGCCATCAATCGGCTAAGTAAGTCTCTACCGTATTTGTCAGTACCTAAATAGTACGTTTTTCTAACAATATTTTCTTCTTTTACCAATGTTTTTAACTCTTCTATGGTCATAGATTTTTTACCCTCTTCGTGTGTATAAAATTCGAGTTCTCCATTATTTTCTTTAATTTCTTCGTTAGATAACGCAAACACTACATTCGCTAAATCAATCTTCTCAATTGGTCCATTGTTTACATCGCCTCCGGTATATTTCTCTACTACAATCTTAGTTCCTTCAAAACTATAATCATAAACAGGAATTATCTGATATGCATTTTCTGTACCTTCACTGTATTTTTTCCACCAACTTACATCTTTTGGTTTTACATTCTTCTTTACTTTCAACAAATCTATAGTAAAACCGGGCTTTTTGGTGGTAAGTTCCAATGTTTGGTCATTGGCTTTAGGAGTATTGTCCGGACGAACTAACGGACCTAACAGAGCAATAAGTGCTGCTAAAAAGATAATTACCATCCCAAAAACAGACAGCTTATTTCTCTTTAGCCTTCTCCAAGCCATTTTGCTTAATGACTTCGATTTTTGCTTTGTATTTTTATTATCCATTGTATGTTCTACCTTTCCAATTAAATGATGAAGTTAGTGCCAAAAACCCTGTAAACACAATGTATAAAGGATATATTAGAGCCACCAATCCATATAAAAGTAAATACTTTTCTCTCGAAAAAAAGTTTGCAGCCAAATATAGTAATATAAAATCAATAAGCCACTTAGATAAGAGCAAGATTATACCAACCACCCAAAAACCATCGACCAACAACATTTGAAAATAGATTAACAACTGAATAAGGTTTATTAGATAAATAATTGAACTCAAATAAATTAGAAATAAATTTTTATAGTTCTTGGCTTTAGATGCCCAGCGTTTTCGTTGATTTAGAAAACTTTTAAAACTGCTAGCAGAAGATGAAACTACTGTATGTGAAACATCAAGAAACCCTGACACCTTTTTGTTTTTTGCTATAAATTTATGCAGTAAAAAAACATCATCACCCGATGGTGTATTGTACTTATCCATACCTTCCATTTCAAAAAAAGCACTTTTTCTATATGCTAAATTGGCTCCATTATTTAAAGTGGGGGTGTTCATCCCTAAACTTCCAAAAGTTACCCCTTGCATGGCGATAAAGTCGAGTTGTTGTAGTACTTCGGTAAAATAAGAAGCCCCATTTGGTTGAAGCACCACCGGACCTACTAACATGTTCATCGATGAATTTTGAAAAGTTTCACTAATGTTGCCTAACCATTGGGGGGGTAAAACGCAATCAGCATCAGTAACAGCAATTATATCGTGTATAGCAGTTTTTATTCCTTCAGTAATAGCTGCTTTCTTTCCAAAACTATCGTCCAAAGAAACTAATACTATTGAAATACAGTGTTGTGATTGAAATTCTTTAATTATTTGACGACTCTCATCTTCAGAATGGTCGTTCACTAATATCACTTCAAAGTCATTTTTATCAAATTGTTGTTGAGCCAATGAATCCAGCAATGGGCGGAGATTTTTAGCTTCATTTCTAAAGGCTACCACTACCGAAATCTTATTTTTAGCAAGTAGGTTACTCTTAGTTTTTGAGGAAGTTCGTTGTTTTATCCAACCTGCAATAATAAAAAGCATCGTAATGACATAAATGCAGCTAAACGCAATAAATATATATGTAAAAAAGCTATGCACGTTAAATCTTAAATCGTTTTAAACCGCCAATACCTACTATTGCCGGCAAAGCTACATTAATTATCCATAAGGTTACGGCAGCCATTACCAATACCACATCATTGGACGATACCGTGCTAAAAATTATTATAGCTACCGACCCTCTAACCGCAATTTCTGAAATGACAAGTGTAGGAATAACGGAGCTTACCATAAAAAAAAGTGGAATTAAAAGTATTTCGGAAAGCGAATTTAACGGTAATTGAAAAGACCAAAGTATTACATAATATTGAATGACAAACACTATGTACCTTAATCCACTTAATAAAAATAAGTTCCATTTTTTTTGTGCTGAAAAAGTGCGAAATCTACCCATATAATTCTGTAAAAATCGCCAAGGTATTTTTTTAAATTGATTTAAAACAATGGTTGATGCGAAATAAAACAATAACAGCATAGTAGTTCCTCCAAAAACTAATAACAGCCAAATAATGCGATGCTCACCAAAAAGCAAATGATTTTTCAACATTAAAACAGCTATAAAGCCGCCAATAAAGGTCATTAACACTTGACTGAAAGAAGCTAAAAACGTTCTTCCAATAAGCGGAGTAAGTTGTTCATTGTTGTGCAGCAGATATACCCTGGCAGGAATTTCTCCTAATCGATTGGGAGTTGCCAATCCTATAGTTATTCCTGAAAACACATGCTTTAGTGCTTTTTTCCAACCAATAGCTTGTATGTCTGCAATGGAATATTTCCATTTTAAGGCTTCTATGCCCCAATTCAAAGGCATCAGCAACAAAGCTAGTATTATCCACCATAATTTGGACGTACCTGACGAGTAGATGAATGGTAAGTGATTGAAAAAATCATCTTTTAAACGAAAATAAATAAAACCTACTGCCAACATCCCAATGACTATCCTAGCAAGTAAATTGATATATTTGTATGATTTTTTAATGGTCAACTTAACAGCAAAAATTGGTTAAAGATAAAATAATATTAGGAATAGACCCCGGAACCACAATTATGGGTTATGGCGTAATTCACATCAAAAATAACAAAATGAGTTTATTGGCAATGGGTTCTATCAATTTAACTAAACTTGAAACTCATTTTATGAAGTTAAAGAAGATTTTTGAACGCACCAATTACCTGCTAGATGAATACAAACCCGATGAAGTGGCTATTGAAGCTCCATTTATGGGAAAAAACCCTCAATCTATGCTTAAATTAGGGAGGGCTCAGGGAATTTCAATTTCTGCTGCATTGGCAAAAGAAATTCCTGTTACAGAGTACTCCCCAAAAAAAATCAAGCAATCCATTACCGGAAAAGGAACAGCATCTAAAGAGCAAGTAGCCGGCATGTTGGTATCCTTATTAAAAATAAAAAACGTCCCCAAACACTTGGATGCTTCTGATGGTTTGGCAGTAGCAGTTTGTCATTATTTTCAGATGGGAAAACCTGTAGGAGAAAAAAGTTACAGCGGTTGGAAAGCTTTTTTAAAAGAAAATCCCGACAGGTTGAAATAATTTAGTGCATGGAGCTAATCTTTATTTTTATATCTTTGCAACAACATGAAATTTGTATATCCTGAATTTCTTTATGCCTTATTTGCAATAGTCATCCCTATTGTTATTCACCTATTTAACTTTCGTAAGTTTAAAAAAATTTACTTCTCCAATGTTCAATTTTTAAGGGAAGTAACACAAGAAACACAATCTAAATCTAAGCTAAAACACTTGTTGGTATTGCTTGCAAGAATTTTTGCCATCAGTTTTTTAGTGTTTGCTTTTGCTCAACCTTACTTCCCTACCGAAAACCAACTATCCACACCAAAAGACAAAGTTGTTGGTATTTATTTAGACAATTCTTTCAGCATGGAAAGCACAGGAGAGTTAGGTGCTTTATTAGACGAGGCCAAACTTAAAGCCACTGAAGTAGTAAAGGAATACAATGCTTCTGACAAATTTTTGGTCATTACCAACGAGTTTACTCCGGGAGACAATCGCTTGCTTAGTAAAGAGCAAGCCATAGAACAAATTGAACAAACGCAAATAGTTCCTTCAACAAGAAATTTATCAGCTATATACAATAGAGCTACACAAAACATGGTCGCTTCAGGAGCCGCTAACAAGCATTTTTATTACTTTTCTGATTTTCAAAAAAGTGTGAGCGATTTTACTGCTCTTGAACCGGATACCACTATTAACTGGTTTTTAGTGCCACTTGCAGCCAATTTACACGGAAATTTATTTGTAGATACTTGTTGGTTTGAATCTCCTTCACATTTGTACCAACAGCAAGAGGAATTGAAAGCCATTATCGTTAATCAAAGCGATAAAGACTTAGAAAACATCCCCGTAAAACTATTTATTAATAACCAACTAATTACTCCTACTACGGTATCTGTAAAAGCCAACGACAATGCTACCGTTGCGTTTAGTTATTCCAACAAACAACAAGGGACACAACAAGGCAAAATTGAAGTGCAAGATTTTCCGGTAGTTACCGATGACATTTTTTATTTTACTTACGAAATAGCCGAAAAAATTAATGTGTTGGAAATAAAAGAACAACAAAACGAAAACATTGCCTTAGCAGCACTTTTCAAATCCGATAGTCTTTTTAATTTTCAATCGTATGCAGTAGAGCAGTTAGATTATTCCCAACTTAAAACTACCAACTTAATCGTATTAAACGAGCTTAGTTCCATTAACTCAGGCCTTATACAAACCTTGCAAAACTTTGTTGAAAACGGTGGCAGCTTAATGATTTTTCCTGCCCTTAATATAGAAAGAGAAAGTTACACCCTGCTTGCCAACACTCTTGGAATTAATCCTTTTACAGCATTAGATACTACTTCATTAAAAGTAAGAGATATTAATAATGATCATCCTATTTTTAAAAACGTATTTGAACAACAACCTGACACTAAAATTGATTTGCCCAAAGTAAACCAACACCATCAATTAGCGGAATTTAACACCCCTTTTAAAAGTAATGTATTAACACTCAACAACGGACATCCTTTTTTGGTCAATTACAAAGTGGGGAAGGGTCAAGTTTATTTATCAACCAGTGGATTAGCAAAAAGCATGAGCGGATTTGCCCATCATGCTATTTTTGTTCCGGTAATGTATAATGCAGCTCTTTATAGTCAAACTAATTACCCCAACTTTTTTACTATAGGAAACAGCAATGCACTAAACATTAACAGTAAAGTGGGAGAAAATGTTTTTTACATTAAAAATGAATCCATAGAAATTATTCCAAAAACAAAGGGGGAACAAAATCATGTAACTGTTTTTATGGGCAATGAAATTACTACCGCAGGACATTATTCACTTAGTGGAAGCGATATTAAGATTGGTTTGGCATTTAATTACAATAGAAATGAATCTGATTTAACCTGCTATTCGGTGGAAGAACTGAATAATTTACTTACTGAACAACAAATAACCGCCCAAGTAGTAGATGCCGGAGAAATTTCATTCAAATCTGCCATTAATGAATTACAAACAGGTGAGAAATATTGGAGAATTTGCCTTATTTTAGCATTAATTTTCTTAGCAACAGAAATTGCTTTGATAAAATTATTGAAATAATAATAAAGGTTGGATGTTCGGGGTTTGAGGTTCGCAGTTACTTCAAACCTCAAACCTCAAACTTTAAACTTAAAACTAATGGACATCTTAATTAAATCAGCAGTAATTATTGACCAACGCTCAAAACATAATGGTCAGAAAAAAGACATACTCATAGAAAAAGGAAAAATTGTAAAAATTGCTTCCGCTATTAAAAACGAGCAAAAAATTAAAGAACTGTCTTTTCCTGACTTGCATGTTTCTATTGGTTGGTTTGATTTTAGAGCCAACTTTTGCGACCCCGGCAATGAACATAAAGAAGATTTTAACTCAGGACTTAAAGCTGCTGCTTTGGGTGGTTTTACCGGAGTACTTTCCATGCCGGACACCTTCCCTCCTGTTGACTCTAAATCGGGAGTGGAATACCTTTTGAAAAAAACAGACAACCAATTGGTGGACGTTTTTCCAACAGGTTGTCTATCAGAAAAAGCCGAAGGCAAAGAAATTGCCGAAATGTATGATATGCACCAAGCCGGTGCAGTTGCTTTTACCGATAATAAAAAAAGCATTGTAAATCCAAGTTTGCTGATCCGTGCTATGCTCTATTCCAAAGCTTTCAACGGGTTGATTATGGAGTTTCCTAATGACAAAAGCATTTTTAACAACGGACAAATTAACGAAGGTGTAACCAGCACCAAACTCGGCATAAAAGGTATTCCTGCCTTAGCAGAAGAACTGCAAGTGGCTCGTGCCATTTACTTAGCAGAATACTGCGATGCTGCCATTCATTTAACCAATATTTCTACCCAAAAATCGGTAGAACTGATAAAACAAGCGAAAGCCAAAGGGCTAAAAGTTACTGCCGATGTAAACTCCTACCACCTACTACTAGACGAAACCGCTTTAGAAACTTTTGACAGCAACTACAAAGTATTGCCTCCACTAAGAACCAAAGACGACCAAAAAGCATTGATTAAAGGACTAAAAGAAGGAACGATAGACATTATTTGCTCCGACCACACTCCCGAAAATATTGAAAACAAAAAATGTGAGTTCGACCATGCTGCTTTTGGTATCATTAACTTACAAACTTCTTTTGCAGTTGCTCATACTGCCATTAAAAACAAATTGTCTTTGCCCGATTTTATCGAAAAATTAACCGTTGTCCCTCGCCAATTACTTGGAATTACCACTCCGGAAATAAAAGAAAACTCCCTTGCTAACCTTACCTTGTTTAGCCCCAACAGCGAAACTAAACTTGCCACTAGCGATATTGTTTCTAAATCTAAAAACTCACCTTTTATCGGTAAAAAACTAACAGGCAAAGTGTATGGGGTGATTAATAAGAATAAGGTTTTGATGGGGTGATTTCTATCTTTTGTAAACTCCGTATTTGTTAATTTGACCTATTAAATATTGTATTTCAAGAGGTTTCGACCAATTTCTATGTATCATCCTATGACAATTTGAACAAACTGGTGCTAAATTTTTTAGTGCATTTTCCAAAGTATTTTCAATATCTGAATCTTCATATTGAAAAATTGGTTTGGTATGATGAATTTCTATAAACCCCTTTCCTATTTCAGAACCATAGAATTTTTCAAAATCAAAAGAACAACACTCACAAGCAATATATCCATTTTTTGTAAAATGGTCAATTGCATAATTTCTTAGTTTCGATGAGCGTTCATAAACTTTAACTTGTGCCACTTTTTTTATACCTTCTTGAATAATAATGTTTTCATCAAATGTTTGAATTTTCCTTCTACCTTTATTATCTTCTACTTTTCTCAAGTTTTCTGTTAAATCTGAATATTCGAAATCATTAACTAGTAAATAATTTAAAATTTCTTGATTATCTTTCAAATGGTTTTTACCTTCTTTTGTTATTTCAACATAACCTTTTCTTGATTCTCCCTTATATTGAGCGTAACCAAAACGCTCAAAAGTTTCATGAGCTTTTAAATTTCTTACTTTTTGAGAAAATTTATCATCATTTCTGCCCTTAAGTATTTGTAAGTCTTCTCCGCTAGGCTTCATAATTAATCGAAGCCTTTCAATAAGTTCTGATGTTGTTATTCTTCCACCGTTTAATCTCATTAGGTACAATGATGGCAAAATAAGTTCTAATTCTGTAATTCTTTTTGTCATTAGTAATTTGTAATTAAAAGATGTTCGACATTTTTATCATTGCGATTCATAAAACTAACCAGATAAGTTTTATCAAATGTTGAAATTTTAACTTTTGGATGAGTGTATAAATATAAAATAAATTCAGTATTTTTTATAATCATCATCCACTTTGCTTTACACTTATTGATTAAAAAATCTGCAAGTCTACTTTGGTCAGTTCTCAAAAAGTCATTTTGTGCATAAGTACTGAATTCAGAATCATAAG
>DATGOR010000018.1:0-2367 GCA_035305805.1 Vicingaceae bacterium
CGTAAAACCATTCTGAAACCGCTAATAGATTTCGTACAGCAAAAATTAATTAGCGAAGAGAGTATAAACCTTAATTTTATTTGCACCCATAATTCTCGTAGAAGCCATTTAACACAAGTGTGGGCACAGGTGGCAAGCGAATACTATAATATCCCAAACGTTTATTGCTATTCGGGAGGTACAGAAAAAACTGCGTTATTCCCGAAAGTAGCGGAAACATTGACTAATCAAGGTTTTAATGTCTTCAAAATTGCAGACAATGATAACCCGGTATATGCCATAAAGTACAGCGATAAGGCTTTACCTGTAATCGGCTTTTCCAAAAAATATGATACACCTTTTAATCCTGCATCGGCATTTGTCGCCATTATGACCTGTTCGCAGGCAGACGGTGGGTGTCCTTTTATTGCAGGAGCAGAAAAGAGAATACCTATCACATTTGAAGACCCTAAAATTTCAGACAATACACCAGAACAATCAAAAGTGTATGCAAAAAGAAGTTTACAGATAGCCAGCGAAATGTTTTATGTCTTTTCAAAAATTAACAGATAACCAATGCAACCAAAACTAAAATTCCTTGACCGTTACTTAACCTTATGGATATTTCTTGCAATGGCGACAGGGGTAAGGTTAAGACATTTCTTTCCCGATATCTCTAATATTACAAACGCTTTAACCGTAGACACAACAAACATTCCTTTAGCATTAGGTTTAATACTGATGATGTACCCGCCATTGGCAAAAGTGGATTATAATTTACTGCCAACGCATTTAAGGATAAAAAAGTAATCGACATATCCTTATCGTTGAATTGGGTAATCGGTACAGTATTGATGTTCGGTTTAGCGGTATTTTTTACACAACGAACCCGAGGGCTTCGAATATCCGCAATCATTTCACAAACTATTTAAAGCAAAAACCAAACTTTCGCCTGTGGAATTTAGACAATCAATTAACTAATGATAGTAGTTGGAAAGCAATTTCACAACCAAAAAGGAGTTAGAAGGTCGTTTTAATCTTCCTTAAAATAATTAAATCCCGTTTATTTTTTTTATGTTAGCCCTAATGGTATTTTTACAAAATCATTAATACTTCTAACCAATGGGTAAACTATCTCTTTTCATCGCCACAAGTCTCGACGGCTACATTGCTAAAACAAATGATGATCTTAACTTTTTGAAATTAGTAGAAAAACAAGGCGAAGACTATGGTTATGCTGAGTTTACTGCCACTATAGATACATTGATTATAGGTCGAAAAACGTATGATTATGTCCTAAAAGAAATTGGACCCGAGCACTATGACAACGGAGAAAGAGACATCTATGTAATTACAAGAACTCAAAAACCAGACCATGGAAATGTAAAGTTTTATACAGGTAGTCTATCCGAGCTAGTTAGCAAACTTAAATCTGAAAAAGGGGAAAACATCTATTGCGATGGTGGTGCAGAGGTCATAAATGCACTTTTAAAAGAAGACCTGATTGATGAGCTAATAATTTCAATTGTCCCAGTGTTATTAGGAAGTGGAACAAAACTATTTAATGATGGGCGTGATGAACAATTACTAGAATTTATTTCTGCAAAAACCTTTGACACTGGATTAGTTCAGTTACATTACAAACGCAAATACTAGGACTGCAATATTCAAATCAGATCAAACTAAATTCACCTTTAAAAAAGAACCTATTGATCATTAGAAAAGAACAAACTAAGGATTACGAAGAGGTATTTAACCTTATCGAGGAGGCTTTTAAAGACCAAGAGTTCACTGATCACAAAGAACAGTTTCTTGTTGAGCGATTAAGAAACTCCAAATCCTTTGTTCCAGAATTGGCAATAGTTGCTCAGATTGAAAACAAAATCGTGGGGTACATTTTACTAACAAAGATTACAATCAGAAATGACAAAGGGCAAGAAACACCGTCCTTGGCGCTAGCACCAATAGCAGTATTAAAAAAATATCAAGGTAAAGGAATTGGAGCACAATTAATACAGAAAGCCCACCAGAGAGCCAGAGAATTACACTTTGGTTCTGTTATCGTTTTAGGACATCAAAACTACTATCCGAAATTTGGATATAAGACCACCAACCAATACGGTATTAAGCTACCTTTTGAAGTGCCTTTAGAAAATTGTATGTTGATAGAACTTGTTGAAAATGTCTTAAAAAACGTTCATGGAGTGGTAGGGTATCCGAAAGAGTTCTACCAGTAGACTAAAAACAATCGATTCAAGCAAGCATCTTAAAATATTTGTCTTAGTCCAATGAGAGGTGAATTTGTAGTATTATTAGGCAATTCACAATAAAACTTACTAGTACTTAATTAGTTAATGTGATTTTTTCAATTTAGCAACAGAAATATCA
>DATGOR010000019.1:0-5756 GCA_035305805.1 Vicingaceae bacterium
TCACACTATCTGAGTTTTGACAACCATTAGCATCAGTACCAACTACATTGTAAGTGGTAGTGGTAGTTGGGCTAACTGTATGTGAGCCTCCATTTCCAAGGCCATTGTTCCAAGTGTAAGAAGCTGCCCCTGAAGCAAAAATTGAGACAGAACTGCCATTACAAATAGTAGTATCGTTGCTAGTAGTAATTGTTGGTAGTGGATTAACAATAATAAAATTACTTAAAAATAAAGAATCTGAGTTGGTACCATCAGAAACTACTAATGCTACATCGAAGTTGCCAGCATTAGGGTAGCATATATTAGTAGGATTTTGTTGAGAAGATGTAGGGGTTGAAGAACCAAAGAAATGCCAATTCCAGGAAATAGGCGAACCACTACTTAAATCAGTAAAACTAATACAATCATTTATACAAATAGTGGAATCTGAAGCACTTAAATTAGCGGTAATACTGCTACAATTTTCTACATAGGCTGTAACAGGAATTAAGTAAGGGGCAGGACAAGCACGAACCCAATAGGTGGTGTTGGTATTAATTGAGGGGGTTGTAAAATTACCACCTGTAAAAACTAAATTTCCATTAAATTCAGCATCAAACCATTCAATAGTAACTCCAGAAGGAGGGTTTCCTGTTAATGAAGCAGAAAGTGTTGCAGGAGTATTGATGCAAGTAGTGTCTTCTACAACCACCACATCAAAGAAATTATTAATAGTTTCATTAGGCAAACCAACTCCTCCCATAGTAGCTCCATTTGGAGGAAACTGTCCTACATAAGGCGAATTGGTAACACCATTCATACCTCCGTTTGCATACCGGTTAGGAGTTCCGGAGGATATAGCAATGTATCCACCACCACCTCCACCACCCGGTCCTTCAGCCTCATCTATTGATGCAAATAAGCCGGCAACTAAAAACTGATTACCTCCATTTCCACCATTAGCTACAATGCTATCGGTAATATTAACAGTTCCGGTAGTTTTTAATATGATGGTACCACCACCTCCGGCACCACCGGGAGCATCTCCTCCGGCAAGTTGTCCTATGCTTGCACTACCCGGATTAATGTCTGTGCCATTTGCACCATTAGCAAATATTTTTCCTCCTCCATTAATATCATCATAAGTGGTGAGGAAAATAATACCTCCACCATTTCCACCATCAGTAGCGTAAGCATTGTCGCCATCACCGGCACCGCCACCACCTCCCATAAAAATCTTTCCTGTGGAATAATCCAGAGGTCTTCCGCCTAAACCACCTACAATTCTTCTATTGTCTCCTCCCCAATTAGTGTTTCCGGGTGCTTCTGTTAATTCATTCCTGTTGTTTCTTAAAATAGAATAACCGCCTCTTCCGCCACCAGAAGAAATAGTTGTGGAATTTAAAACAGGCTCTAAATTCCATGCTGTAATATAATTAGAATTACTAATATCAGGGTTTCCCACACCATCATTCCAGTTGTTGATGTTGCCGGCATTAGCACCACCGCCACCACCGGCATTATGAGCAGTTCCACCGCCACCAGCATTGGCAGCTGCTCCACGACAATAACCTGCACCTCCTGCATTAAAGGTGGCGTAAATACTTTGGTCTCCGGCAATTCCTTCCCCTTTTTCTGCACCTTCTGCTTGGTTAGCATCTGCGTAACGTAATCCTCCGTAAACGGTAGAGAATGAGGTGGTAAGTGCAGTTCCCCCTCTAAACCCCATTCCACTGACATCAATAACACCTCCTGTATTGATGGTGGTTGTTCCTAAAACTTCTACTGCTAAAACACCACCACTAGAGCCGTTCCAAGGAGTTGTGGTTAATGTTCCGCCATTATTGATAGTCAATGAAGAGTACCTAGGAACTCTTATTACTAACACTCTATCCGCTGAAGTGTAATTAAGCGTAAGTGGACAATCAATTTCTATCGTGCTATTGTTTGGAACACTTTTTACTTGAACAAACTCATAATTACCACAATTGTTATAGTTGGTAATTCTTCCCCATGAAGGATAAAATTTTGATGAATTTATATTTGGACTAGCTACGGTATCTTCTACGGAAGCACCTTGAACTTGGTAAATCATTATTAAATCCCCTTGAGAAAGAGGGGTTGTAAAGTTGGTTGATAAACTGCTGCTAGCAACATTTATAGAGGTAGCTCCGGCATTAGCATTTGCAGTTAACATGGTGTAAGCATTTACAACTTCGGTAGTTGAAATAGTTTTAGCACCGTCTTTACCTCTTTGAGCTACAGCATTCAAAGAAGAAATAGCAATAATGAAAAATAAGAAAAATTGTTTGTTAGCCCTCATAAACATTAGTTAAGTTACTTTTTTTAGACTCTTAATATTAATTAAAAGTTGCTTGAAAATTTTTAAAAGCACCAAAAATAAACCAATACTTTGGTATCAGAAAGCAATATTTTGTATTATTATTACTATGCTAAACAGGTATTATTCTTGGGAAATCAGTAAAGAAAATGCTTTTTTATCTTTTTTAGTAGATATAGTTACTGCACTCCAAGTTTGGAAAGTAGCCTGTAATGACTTCTTAAAGCTCCAAAGAAGCTTAAATCGCCATAATAGGGTAGTTGAAATTCTTGTGCGGTTTCTTTTACAATTTTTGAAATTTTTCGATAATGAACATGGCAAATATTTGGAAATAAATGATGTTCAATTTGATAATTTAACCCGCCAATAAACCATGAGAAAATACGACTTTTTTGAGCAAAATTTGCGGTAGTTGCTAATTGATGAACCGCCCAATTATTTTCAATATTTCCATCGGTATCCGGTATAGGGAAAGAGGTTTCATCAACCACATGTGCAGCTTGGAAAATGGTTGATAAAATTAATCCACAAACGTAATGCATTACTAAAAAGAAAATTAATGTAAGCCACCAAGCCTGGTTGGCAAACAACATTGGAATTACCAGTATTTGAAGAAAATATAAGACTTTTACTATAACAAGGTTGAAATAAGCTTTTTTGTAACTGATGCCTTGTGTTTTAAGTAAATCTTTTTTTTGATATCTTCTTAGTTGTATGAAATCTTTTTTTAGGGACCAAGAAACAGTAAGTAAGCCATAAAGCAGCCATGCGTAATATTTTTGATACTTATGAAAATTATTTCTTTGTTGATGAACAGAGAAACGCATTAAGCCACCGGTATCTAAATCTTCATCATGGTCATGGATATTAGTAAAAGAGTGGTGTAACACATTGTGTTGTATCCTCCAATTAATTACACTGCCACCAACTAAATTAATTAAATATCCCATGGCTTTGTTTATCTTTTTGTTTTTAGAATAAACATCATGGTTGGCATCGTGCATAATAGATAGTCCTATTCCAGCCATGCCCATTCCCATCAATATCCACATCAATAGTATTACCCAATTATTAGAAAACACATTAAACACCACCAAAAAATAAGGAATGAGGTAAAGTGATAACATAAAAATGGATTTTAACACCATGTTTAAATTACCAAATCGAGAAATGTTGTTATTTTTAAAATAACTGTTAACTCTTGCTCTTAGTTCTTTTATAAATTCCTTATGTTGATTAGGATTAAATTTTACGGAAGGGGTACTCATTAAAAATAAAAAAATATTAAAACGCAAATTTACACAAAAGGAGGTTTAGAAAATGTTAAATAAATAAAAGGATGGTTGATTTATCTGTTGACAAACTGTTTTATCTTGCTTAATGGTTTTAAAACCAGTGTAAAAGGGTGTGGTTTTAAGTTGTTTACCAGCCAAGCTTTTTTATCCTCTCTGTTGGCTCGAATTCTATTTTTTAAACTAGCATTGCTTATTCCACCAACACGCATTTTTACAATAACTCGAGGTAAGTATGTTAATGAAATTTCATGCTTATGAATAAAACGAAGCATGATTTCGTAATCGGCAGCAGAGGTAAATTCAAGATTGAATTTGCCATATTTTTGGTAAACTTCATTCTTAACAAAAAAAGTAGGATGTGGCGGCATCCAACCCTTTAAGAACATTCCTTTTTTATACTCGTTAGATTTCCATTGGCGAGTAATTTTATTGGTGTTTTTACCATCTACATAATATAAATCAGCATAAAGACCATCAGATTTTGTGTGCTGAAGTTGATTGACTACATCTTCAATTACATGGTTATCTGTGTAAAAATCATCGGAATTTAAGTTGCCAACAATATCACCTGTAGCTAAATTGATTCCTTTGTTAATGGCATCATAAATACCATTATCTTTTTCTGAAACGATTAATGAAATATTTTCTTTGTATTTGTTGATGATTGCTAATGTGTTATCGGTTGATTTGCCGTCAATAACAATGTATTCTAAATTTTTATAAGTTTGATTGATTACAGATAGAATAGTGTCTTCAATGGTTTTTTCACTATTGTAACAAACGGTTATGATAGAAATTTTGGGTTGCATTAAGGCAAATGTACATCTTTTTAGCAATAAAGCGGTTGCTTAAATAATTTAACATTTTATCAACAATTTGTTGAAAAGTAATTTATCATTAAATGGGTTGATTATTATGTGTTTGTAATTGTAATGGCTAGTTTTGTAGTAGTTATCTTTGTTAAATAATCATTAATTTGATTAAATATTCACTTAAAAATTAAAAAATTATGCGAAAAATTACACTCTTATCTGTATTACTTTTTATAGTAGGATTTGTTTTTGGACAAACCGTCTATCAAAGTAATTTAAGTTCTTGGTCAGGTGGCTGGCCAACAGATTGGAATGGAAGCAAAACTAATATAGCTTTATCCAATGTAACAGAAGTAACCAATGGAGCAACTTATGGTACCAGTATGGCATCATTAAAAAATACTACTACTTCTCATAAAAGATTTACTACTCAGCCTGTAGCTGTGGTAGCTGGTAAAACTTATGATGTTGAAATGTGGGTAAAAGCCGATACGGGAAACATTAGAACAGCTTATGTGGTTCATAATTCAACAACCTATAGTAGTTATAATGCTTACGATTCACTACATTTATCATCAGCAGGTAATTTGGTTAAGATTACACAACAATTAACCATTGCGGCAGGTGTTGACACGGTTGAATTTATTGTTTCAATTATTAATACGAATAATACAGACGGTATATTTATTGATTCAGTAGCAATTACTGAACAGGTATGTGATGCACCATCAGCTTTAACAGCAACTAATATTACAGCAACTACGGCAGATTTAGGGTGGACAGAAAATGGTACAGCTACTAACTGGCAAATAGAATGGGATACCACAGGATTTGTGCAGGGAACAGGAAATATGGTAACGACTACAAATAACCCCTATAATGTTACCGGATTAACTCCATTTACTTCATACGAATTTTATGTAAGAAGTATTTGTGGAACAAATGATACCAGTACTTGGTCAGGTCCATATACGTTTTCTTACAATTATTGTATGCCAGTTTACTCTAGTGGTTGTTCTTTTGGAGCAAGAGTTAATAATGTGATTACCACAAGTGCAGTAACCAACATTAATAATACAGCTACTGAGTGTGCTAATGGTGGTGGATATACAGATTATTCGTCAACAGATACATTAGAAGTAGCACAAGGAGCAACTATTAGTGTTAATGTAGGGGTTTCTAACTATGGTGGTGGAGTAAAAGTATGGATAGATTACAATCAAGATGCAATTTTTGATGTTACTGAAATTGTTACTCAATCAACATCTACTATTTCTGCAGGAAACAGCCATATAGCAAATGTTACTGTTCCTGTTTCGGCATTATTAG
>DATGOR010000020.1:0-7341 GCA_035305805.1 Vicingaceae bacterium
AATGATTTTGTGCCGACTGTTGTATTTAAAAAAGCTTATTTTGAAGTTTTTTAGCATGCTTCAAAAGTAAGGGGCGAACTTGATTTTACCAATGATATTAATCATCTTAGCGTCTAAAATTTCTTTTAAAAAACTTCAAAATTTTGATGTAATCAGTAATTGATAACAATGCCAGTAATAAAAAAACAATAGAGAAAATTTTATAACGAACAATTGCTCCCATAATGGGAGTAATAAGTCCAATAATTATGGCGGAAGTAAATGAGAATGAAATCGCAAAGTAGAAAAAAGTAGTTACATTGGATTTTTTTAGTAAAACCAAGAAAGTAACCAAAACAATAAAAAACAGCATATTTTCCAACACACTAAATAAGGTGAAAATAGAATAACTTTCCCAAATAAATGGACGAACAAACACATTGACTAATGCTTGAGGGGTGTATGTTATTAAATCCCATAAGTTTTGATGAATAGGTTGTTCTATTTCACTTTTTGCAGGAGAATGTTCCAAATAAGCCATGAAATCATGTTGCTTGTTAATGATAACATCTATAGGATTAGGATAAAAGTTTGAAAAATACATTCCTAAACTAATGGCAAATATAATTAGCAGACTTAATGAGTAGCTAGTAAATAAATTCCATTTAAAATATCGATGAAAAACATAACCTATAATAGCAGGGACAAGTGTTACGGCTATAAAAAATTTAGAAAACAAAATCAGGGAAAAGCTGCCAATTATGATGAGGCTATTTTTAATCCATGTATTTTTTTGAAAATTAAAAAGGTGTAATAACAAAAAACCTAATGCAAATATGATGATGCTTTCTTTTAATAACCCAGAACCCCAAAACAAAAAAGATGGCGTTAGAGCAAGAATTAAAAACATCACTTTTTCAAGCTGATGAAAATACATCTTAATGACTTTAAAAATAGCAGTAACTCCAATTAAGCTAAAAAAATTAAAAAATACATTGTGTACCATAATATTTCCAAAAGAGAATAGGTGAATTACTGCATTTAAACGAATCATCAGGTGTGTGTCGCTGAGTAAATTAGTATTCTCTGCTCTGTCCCAAAAATTCATTTTATCATAATATGTCTCATAAAAGTAGGGACCATCAGCACCAAAACCTATTAACATTTGAAAGAAATCTTTTGGAGCATCAAAAAAAGCCTGAGCCATTACTGCCCCATCATCAAAAAAGTTATAGATATCGGCATCATCTCTTTGAGTATAGTAATAGGTATAAATGTAAGTGATACCAATTGCTACTATAATTTTTAAGGCAAATAATGAGATAAGCCACCAACGAGAAATTAGTTCAAGTTGAAAAAACTTCCATTTGTAAATGAATAAACATCCTAATAGGAAATAAAATATGGTAAGAAGTGATTCCATTCGCTAGGCAATATTACAAAATGAAGTGCTTTAACTTATAAAAAATCAATTGATTTTATGAATTTTATAACGAGTTGTTTAGTGCGATTATGTAATTTTACGCAACCAATTTTTATAAATTTTAACTTTTGGAATAAATATTGTTTTGCGTTGCAAGTCAATTTTGTTTTCTAAACCAAACCATTTAAAAATGAGAAAATTATACTTATTATTTTTCCTTGCTTTTTCATCTTATTTTTTATCAGCTCAACACCTTACTTACGATATTGGTAGATGGACACTGGGGGGCAATATTGGCGGAACCTACCAAAAAGCAGATATTAGTAACCGATTATTTGGCTTGGCTTACGGTGCAACTTTAGAATATAGGCTGTACAACAAAAGGTATCGATTTTTTAATTTTTCATTAAGAGGAAGGTATTTAAAAGGCGAAACTTTTGGGTTAGGTTATCAACCACACGAAAGCTTTATTTCTAATTATGCCTTAAATGGTTTTGGTACATCAGGAATGGACTATTCTAAACAATTATTCTTTCAAAACAATAATACCGAGCTAAAAGAACTTTCATTAGAAGCTATGCTGAGGTGGAATAAATTATATGAAAATACAGGTATTTTATTTTATTTGTTTGCCGGAGCCGGAGGAACAGACTTTGTCGTAAATACCAATCAATTAGATGAATTCGACAATATGTATGATTATTCGCTTATCAACTATGAAAGCAGTAAATCTGATGTTAGAAAACAATTGAGAGATTTAATGGACGATTCTTACGAAACGCAGTTAGACAATAAGAACTACAGAAGATTAGTATTTACTCCTTCCGTTGGCGTTGGTTTAGGTTTCAGAATTTCTCCGGGAGTAGATTTTGCAATGGAACATAAAATTTCTTTGCCGCAAACAGATTATTTTGATGGACAAGCCACCAAAAACAACACTCCATTTTTTATACAAGACATTTATCATTACACCTCGTTGGGAATAAAATTAAACATCATTAAACATCATAAAGAAGATGTTTCTTATACATCACCAACCACACCTACTTATACTACACCAACTACTGTTGCTCCAACCAATGTGGTAATTACCGTTCAATCGCCTACATCAACCGGATTTACAGCTCCAAATTGTGTGGTGGAAATTAAAGCAAAAATTAAACCTGCCGTGAGTAAACAAAATGTTACTTTTTATCAAAACAATAAAAAAGTAGAAGATTATCGTTATACTGTTAGTGGAGAAGATTTTAAAGCGGTGGTTAATTTAGAACCGGGTACCAATACCTTTAAAATTTCTGCTCAGCATACGTCAGGAACTGCTACCAAAGAATTAGTGCTTAATTGTGCTGATGAAAGTAAAATCACGATTTGTCATCAATTACCGGGAGGGCAGTTTCAAACCATGGAAATAAAATCTTCTGAGTGGGCAATGCACCAAGCACATGGTGATACCAAAGGAGCTTGCCAGCAATCGGAAAAAATGATTACTATATGTCATAATGTGGTGGGTCAGCCCGGTGTTACAGAAACCATTCAAATTCCTGAATCTCAATGGACCACCCATAAAGCTCACGGAGATGCAATGGGAGCTTGTGTTCCTCAACAAAAATCAATGATTACGATTTGTTATAATAACCAAACCATAGAAATTGAAGAAAGTCAGTGGCCGAGTTACCAAAGCCAAGGAGCAAGAAAAGGAGCTTGTTATACCGTTAAGAAAATTACCATTTGTCATGTTCCTGCAACAGGTGACAAACGACAAACCATCGAGATTCCTGAATCGGAATGGGCAATACACCAAGCACATGGTGATGTGATGGGGGCTTGTCCGGCAGTAGAACCAACCATTATAATTTGCCATAAAGATGCTTCGGGTAATAAATCAACCATTTCTATTCCTGAATTCCGATGGATAGAGCATTTTAATCATGGAGACAGTAAAGGGGAATGCCCTAGAGTAGAGGTTCCAATGATGACGATATGCCATCAACCAGCCGGAGGTGGGCAACCTCAAACCATTCAAATTCCTGCAACCGAATGGGCTATTCATCACGCACATGGCGATACTCAAGGAGCCTGTCCTACAATAGTGGATAACGATATTCAAATTTGTCATTACAACTCCACTACAGGAAAGCGTGAGCAAATGATTATCAAAGAATCACAATGGCCAATGCATCAAGCACACGGAGACACAAAAGGAATTTGTCCAAAAGATAATGACCCTATTGAAGTACCTCAGTTTATTACAATTTGTCATAAAGACCAAGTTACAGGAAAAACACAAACGCTTAATATTGCGGCAACAGAATGGGCGGCTCATCAAGCTCATGGAGACTTTATGGGAGTATGTCCGAAAGAGAAGAAAATTACCATTTGCCATATTCCTGCAACAGGTGATAAACGACAAACCATCGAGATTCCTGAATCGGAATGGGCAATACACCAAGCACATGGTGATGTAATGGGAGCTTGCCCTGCAGTAGAACCAACCATCGTAATTTGCCATAAAGATGCTTCGGGTAAAAAATCAACCATTACCATTCCTGAATTCAGATGGGTAGAGCATTTTAATCATGGAGACAGTAAAGGTGAATGTCCTAGAGTTGAAGTGCCGATGATTACTATTTGTCATCAACCAGCCGGAGGTGGGCAATCTCAAACCATTCAAATTCCTGCAACTGAATGGGCTATCCATCAAGCCCATGGGGATACGAAAGGAGTATGTCCTCCTCAGGTAGTGGATAAAGAAATTCAAATTTGCCATTACAATGCTTCAACAGGTAAGCGAGAGGAAATGATTATCAAAGAATCACAATGGTCGATGCATCAAGCACACGGAGACACAAAAGGAATTTGTCCGAAAGATAACGAACCTAATGATACTCCCGATAAAGTAGCTATTTGTCATAAAGATGCAGCAACCGGGAAATATAGTACCATCATGGTTTTGCCTTCTGAAATAAGAACGCATTTAGCTCATGGAGATATTGTTGGAGTTTGTAATGACTCGGGAGGCGGTTCGGGTTCAACAGGTGGCAATGGAGGCAACAACGGAGGAAATGAACAAAAGATGGTTATTTGCCATTATCCACCGGGAAACACCGGAAACCCACAAACCATAGAAATTCCGGTGTCTGCATGGGCAGCACACCAAGCACATGGTGATACTCAAGGAGCCTGTGTTGTTAAACCAAAAACTCCTGTAGGAAATCCAGGTGGAACACCCGGAGGATCGGGAGGAAATTTGGGAGACCCACGAGGTGGTAATGGAGGCAACAACGGAGGAAATGAACAAAAGATGGTTATTTGCCATTATCCACCGGGAAACACCGGTAACCCACAAACCATAGAAATTCCGGTATCTGCATGGGCAGCACACCAAGCACATGGAGATACACAAGGGGCTTGTACTACTTCAGGAGGTAATAATGGAAACGGTGGTAATTCCGGAGGAAACAACAATAATTCAGGAAGAAGTAATAACAATTCAGGAGGAAATAATAACGGAAACTCAGGGAATACCGGAGGAGGTAAGAAAAAAATTACCATTTGTCATTATCCACCCGGAAATACAGGCAATCCTCAAACCATAGAAATTGACGAATCTGCATGGAAAGCTCATCAAGCTCATGGCGATCAACTGGGGCCTTGTCCTACTTCAAACAAAAGTATTAAACAAAAAGAAATAAGCAAGCCTAAAGGTAAACCCGGATTTAAAAAACCTTAACTTATGAGCAATACTCTAAACAAAGATTTTTGGAACGAAAAATATAAAAGTTGTGATACAGGTTGGGATATTGGTGAAATTTCTTCACCGCTAAAAACATACTTTGATCAGTTGACTGAGAAAAATTTACAAATACTTATACCCGGTTGCGGTAATGCTTATGAAGCGGAATACTTGCATCAAAAGGGGTTTAAAAATGTGTTTTTATTAGATTTTTCTGAATTGGCATTGGAACAATTTAAAAAAAGAGTACCTGATTTTCCCGATCACCATCTGATAAACGATGATTTTTTTAATCATCATCAACAGTATGATTTAATGGTGGAACAAACCTTTTTTTGTGCGTTGCATCCTGATTTAAGAAAAAAATATGTAGCACACACGCATCAATTGCTTAAAGATAAAGGTAAAATTGTAGGTCTATTGTTTGATGCTCCGCTTAATGAAAATCATCCACCGTTTGGGGGAAACAAAAAAGAGTACGAAGCCCTCTTTTCACCATATTTTAAAATTGAAATAATGGAAACAGCCACCAATTCTATTGCTCCCAGAGCGGGAAGAGAGCTGTTTATAAAACTCCTTAAAAAATGAAACCATTGCTCCATGATTTATTGGTGGTAGAATTAGCAAGTGTGTTGGCAGGGCCTGATGTAGGAATGTTTTTTGCCGAAATGGGAGCAAAGGTCATTAAAATTGAAAATAAAAAAACACAAGGTGATGTAACTCGAAAGTGGAAAACACCATCGGAAAAGGAAAATGCAGCGGGCGTTACTGCTTATTTTTCTTCGGTAAATTGGAATAAAACACATTTGTTGTACGATTTGTCGGATAAAAACGATTACCACGCTGTAATGGAATGGATTAGTAAAGCAGATGTACTTATTGTGAATTTTAAACCCGGAGATGATAAAAAGTTCCGTTTGGATTATGTTTCTCTCCAAAAAAAATACCCTCATTTAATTTACGGTGCCATCAACGGATATGGTAGCGAAAGTACTAAAGTAGCTTATGACGTGGTGCTTCAGGCGGAAACAGGTTTTATGTCTATTAACGGAACGCCCGAGTCGGGGCCGCTAAAAATGCCTGTTGCCCTCATTGATGTGTTAGCAGCACACCAATTGAAAGAAGGATTGTTATTGGCTTTGCTAAATAGATTTAAAACCGGAAAAGGTGCTTTTGTGGAAGTTTCCTTGTTTGATGCTGCTTTGGCATCGTTAAAAAACCAAGCAACTAATTGGTTGATGAACGGAGAAAATTCTAAGTTGCAAGGTTCTTTGCATCCTAATATTGCCCCTTATGGAGAAACATTTCAAACCAAAGACCAGCAATGGATAGTGTTGGCAGTAGGTACCGACCAGCAGTTTGTTAAGTTATTGGAGGTGTTAGATAACCACCACCTGATAAACGATGAACGATTTGCTACAAATGTGCAACGAGTAAAAAACCGCCAAGTACTGCATGAACTGTTAGTGCCTGCATTTAGGGAGAAAACCGCCCAAGAAATTAACGAACAATTTTCTCAGTACCACATTCCTTTTGGCAACATCAACGATATTAAAACGGTATTTCAGGAACCTGCCGCCCAACAACTTATTTTAGAAGAAAACATCAACGGCATACCCACCAAAAGAGTTAAAACAGCTGTTTTTAAATTAAAACTTTAATAAAATGAGTGAAAAAACTAAAATTGTAGAATGAGCAAATAAATAGAAAACTAAAATTCTAAAAATTTATAGTCGTTCCCCATCACTTCAACACTTCGCTTTGTTGGCTGCTAATAAGCAAGTGGCTGTTTAGTAAAAATTTAAAATCTACAAAATTGCTTTTGGTTTGGTCCATCAATTCAATAATTTCAGCATAAGAAAGTTGTTGGGTATTAACAATCACTTCGCTGGCATGGTATATTTCAATTAAATCGGGCAGTTGGTACAATTTTCCTTGGTAAACAGCAGCATCTTCTTCTGTAAGTTGGTTGCTTGGTTTTATGGTAATTACTTCTTTATTTTTTAGGGTGTTTTTTACACGTTGGATAAAATCTACATTGCCAACAATAAGACTGGTAGAAAGCTTGTTCTTTTTTAGTCGCAGGTAGTTGAGGTAATTGAGTAAAATGCGGCTAAATGGGATAAAAACAAGCACACCCACCAAAATACTTACAATGTATTTGTTGGAAAAAGAAGAAGCTTCCGGGAATAAAAAATGGTTGGAA
>DATGOR010000021.1:0-23676 GCA_035305805.1 Vicingaceae bacterium
AATAAACAATTAAAAGGTTAAAGTTCGATGATTAAACCTCGAACTTCAAACCTTGAACCTTAAACAATAAAATTATGGAAAACAAAGACACACTAAAAGGCGGAGAATTTTTAATTAAAGAAACAGACGCCAATTCGGTATTTATTCCCGAACAATTTGATGAAGAGCAACAAATGATTGCCTCAACCTGTATGGATTTTGTAGAGCAAGAGATTCTACCAAATATAGAGCGAATAGAAAAAATGGAAGAAGGTTATACACCTTCATTGTTAGAAAAAGCAGGTGAGTTAGGATTATTAGGAATCTCTGTTCCTGAAGAATTAGGCGGCTTTGGAAAAGACTTTGTAACCAGTATGCTTACTACAGAAGTATTGGGAGGAAGCTATTCTTTTGCTGTTTCACTTTCCGCTCATACAGGAATTGGAACTTTGCCCATTTTGTATTATGGTAATGAAGCTCAAAAACAAAAATACATTCCAAAATTAGCTTCTGGCGAATGGAAAGCTGCCTATTGCTTAACAGAACCCGACTCCGGTTCGGATGCTAATTCCGGAAAAACCAAAGCAGTATTGAGTGAAGATGGAAAACATTACATCATAAACGGACAAAAAATGTGGATTACCAATGGTGGTTTTGCAGATGTTTATACCGTTTTTGCAAAAATTGGCGATGATGAAAATCTTTCCGCATTTATAGTAGAGAAAGCATTTGGAGGAATTTCTTTAAATCCTGAAGAAAAGAAAATGGGAATTAAAGGTTCATCAACACGTCAGGTATTTTTTAACGATTGCAAAGTACCAGCAGAAAACTTATTAGGCGAAAGACAAGAAGGCTTTAAAATAGCGTTGAATATTTTGAACATTGGTAGAATAAAATTAGCCGGAGCTGCTATTGGTGGGGCAAAAAGAACCATTACCGAATCAGTAAAATATGCCAATGAGCGTAACCAATTCGGCAGACCAATTGCTAAATATGGAGCTATCAAATACAAGTTAGCCGAACAAGCCATTAGAGTTTATGCTTCGGAAGCAGCTACCTACCGTTGTAGTCAGAACATTGATGATGCTATTAAATCTTTAGTAGATGGAGGAATGGATAAAGAACAGGCTACTTTAGAAGGAATCCGACAGTTTGCAGCCGAAGCAGCTATTTTAAAGGTGCATGGTTCAGAAGCCTTAGATTATGTGGTAGATGAAGGTGTTCAGATTTTTGGTGGCATGGGTTATTCAGCTGAATCGCCTGTAGAAAGAGCTTACAGAGATGCTCGTATCAACAGAATTTTTGAGGGAACCAATGAAATTAACCGAATGTTAATTGTGGACATGTTGTTGAAAAAAGCTATGAAAAATGAGTTAGATTTGATGGGGCCGGCACAAGAAGTAGCGAAAGAGTTGATGAGTATTCCTGATTTTGGTGGAGCTTCAGGCAATATATTTGAAGAAGCTCATAAACAAGTAAAAAACTTTAAGAAAGCCATATTGATGGTAGCAGGAAGTGCCGCCCAAAAATTGATGATGCAATTAGCAAAAGAGCAAGAAATTTTAATGAACATAGCCGATATGGTTATCGAAGCTTATGTTGCAGAATCAGTATTGTTGAGAGTAGAAAAACTAGCTCAGTTGAAAGGTGAAGCTGCTGTGGAAGATCAAATAGCCATGATGCAAGTATATGTGTATGATGTGGCAGATAAAATCAATAAGTACGGTAAAGATGCCATTATTTCATTTGTTGAAGGCGATGAACAAAAAATGATGTTGACTGGTTTAAAACGTTTTACCAAACAAAATATGTTTAATGTAAAAGAAACCCGAAGAAAGATAGCAGATAAATTGATAGCCGAAAATAAATATTGTTACTAACTTTGCATTTTAAAACAATTATTTTTTGGTAAAATTATACATAGAGCATACCCACAAAACTCCCGAAATCAGCTTTGATTTTTTCGAGGGGAAAATGTCTATTGCCGGTGTTTCTGTACCAGAAAATGCTCATGAGTTTTATTTTCCGTTAATCGAATGGTTGCAAAAACATTTACCCGATTTTAAAAAAAATACGCTAATATTAGATTGTAAAATCAGCTATCTGAATACCAGTTCCTTGCAATTTTTAGGAGATATTTTCTTTTTGTTGGATGATATGCAGGAGAATTCTCCTGCAATTAAAGTAGAGGTAAATTGGTATTACGATTCTTACGATAGCGACATGAAAGAAACCGGAATGGATTTTAAGGATGCAGTAAGTATCGATTTTAACTTAAAAGAAGTGGTAGTTTAAAAAATACCGAAAAGTTGTTTGTTATTTAAAATTGATGAGTAATTTCGCTCTCTCGTTTGTAAAAACAAACCTATGCCCGAGTGGCGGAACTGGTAGACGCGCACGACTCAAACTCGTGTTCCACTGGAGTGCCGGTTCGATTCCGGCCTCGGGTACAAAAAAAGAGTGAGAAAGAAAGCGAAAGCGATTTTCTCACTCTTTTTTTCACTCATTCTCCATCTGTTTCACACTCTATACTAAGATAAGATGTTTGATTTTCAAAAACTTGAAGTTTACAAGAAATCTAAATTATTTCATATTTCTTGTAAAAAGTTAATATTATCGAAAAATTTTGATAGATATGTTAAAGACCAATTAGGTCGTGCTTCATTTAGCGTTCCGTTAAACATAGCTGAGGGGTCTGGTAAATTTTCTAAAAAAGATAGAAAGAATTATTTTACTACAGCAAGAGCGTCCGTTTTTGAATGTGTTGCTGCATTGGATATATTAAATGAAGAAAATCTGATTAATCAAGAAGAGTTTGAAACACTTCTTGTTAAAGCAGATGAGCTTTCAAGGATTTTGTATGTTATGATTAAAAACCTTTCATAAAAGCACATTAATAGTGAGAAAGAAAGCGAAAGCGATTTTGTCACTCTTTTTTTACTCATTCTCCATCTGTTTCACACTCTTCCTTCTAGGTATTGGTAGTAATCAAACTGAGCTCTAATGCGTTTTTGTGCGGTAGATTTTTTGTACGGATTACTTTGAGTTTTATTAAGTTTTCTAGCTTTTATAGTATCTTTTAGTTGAAGTGTGAGCAGTTTTTTTATTTCCGTAGCTGCTTTTTTGTCGTAAACAGGAAAACCTACTTCAACTCTGTAGCTAAGGTTGCGTTTCATCCAATCTGCTGAAGCCAAAAATAATTTTTCTTTACCTCCATTGTAGAACCAATAAATTCTACCGTGCTCCAAATAACGATCTATAATACTAATTACTGTTATGTTTTTGCTCATGTTTTCTACCCCGGGTATCAAACAACAAATTCCTCGTACAATAATATTAATTTTTACTCCTGCATTACTAGCTTCATAAAGTTTGTCTATCATCTGCTTGTCTTCCAAGCTGTTCATTTTCAAAATCATTTGTGCTTTCAGTCCTTGTTTGGCATTGGCTATCTCTTGGTCTATCATGTTGATAAATTGCTGACGCATATTAAATGGAGCAACTAACAAATGCTTGAAGTTCAGGCGTTTTTGTTTTCGATGAATTAAAAAATCAAACACTTTGCTAAGTTCTTTAGTTAACTCAGTACGTTTGGTGAGCAAAGCATGGTCGCAATATATTTTTGCTGTATCTTCATTAAAGTTTCCTGTGCCAAAATAGGCGTATTTTGCTTTTTTCCTTCCTTCTTTTCGGGTAATCATAAAAATTTTCGAGTGGACTTTTAATTCCTCAAAACTGTAGTGAACATCCACTCCTGCTTGTTTCATTTTGTCCGCCCAATGTAGATTTAATTCCTCGTCAAAGCGAGCTTTTACTTCGCTAAAAACCATTACTTTCTTACCGTTTTCTGCTGCTTTTATAAGTGCTTGACAAATTTTAGAGTGCTTGGCAACTCGGTAAAGCGTTATACTTATTTCTTCCACCGCAGCGTCTTCTGCTGCTTCTTCTAAAAATTGAATAATATAGTCGAAATGCTGATAAGGAAAATGTAACATAAAATCTTTCGAAGAAATAGCATCGAAATAAGAATGGAAGTTTTCTAATTCTGTGTGTGGCAGGGTTTCAAATTTGGGATAATAAAGCTCAGACCTGTCGGGCATCGGAAAGGTGAAAAAATCATTGAAATTGTGGTACCTGCCACCCGGAATGAGGTCGCCTTTTTGAAGTCCTATGTTTTTTCTTAAAATTTTAATCAATTCTTTAGGCATTCTTTCATCGTACAAAAAACGAGAAGGGGCTCCTACTTTTCTTTTATACAAGCTCGCAGAAATTTTTTCTTGAACTGTTTCGGCAATTTCTTCTTCCAAATACAATTCAGCATCTCTGGTAAGGTTTACCTCGTAGCATTTTATCCATTGTAAATCAGGGAACAAGCTAGGTAGAAATAACCGCATTACATCCGATAGTTGAATAATTATTTCTTTATTGGCATCATTGGGTAATTGAATAAAACGTTGTGTTCTCCTGATAGGTACATTTACCAAATAATAATAGCGTTGCCTAGTTTGTTGATGAATAAGTTCTATGGCAAGATAAAGTCCTTTGTTTTTTACAAATACAGACGAACTAAGATTAATTTCTTTGATTTTTAGTAATGGTTGAATTTGCTCGTTAAAAAATGTTTTTAAAAAAGTTTTTTGATGGTCGTTAATTTGTTTTTGATCTACCAAAAAGATGTTCTCTTGCTCTAGTTCCGGAATAATTTTAGATTTAAAAATGTGGTTGAACTCGGCTTGTTGCTCAAAAACAATTTTTTTAATTTTTTTTAGTGTTTTTTTAATCTCCGGGTCGGGAGTTAACCCTTGTTTTTTCTGAATGCGAACAACATGCTTGAGCGATGCCACCCGAACTTTATAAAACTCATCTAAATTAGCAGAATAAATTGCCAAGAATTTTAGTCGTTCCATCAGTGGTTCATAAGGGTTGATGGCTTCTTGCAACACCCTGTAATTGAATGATAACCAACTTAGTTCCCTATCGAAATATTTCTTCATTTTATGAAATAAACTCCCTCAATTTTTAGCAAATATCTAAGAAAATAACCACAAAACAAGAGTTGTAGCGTAGAATTACAAAAAATTAACGATGAGTTAATCTAAAGATGAGTTTTTATTCTACATAAAATTTATACACAACACAAATTATCACGGATTACACCAATTTCTTGTTTGAATGAAAAATAAAATGCACACAAAAAACATCTTTGATGTTTTAAAAAAAGCTCATAGTGTGTTGGTAAAAACAACAATCGACTCACCCCTAGTTATCTTGCGATAACTTTCTCTCTCTCTTTAAAGAGAGGAGTTAGGGGGGAGTTTGTGATAATTAGTGAAATTCAATTTTAATTTGTGTAACAAAACAGGGATGTGTGTAATCTTTTTCTACCATGAAGAGTTATTCTTATAAACCATTAATTCAAAAGACTTTCTAAATAATGTTGTTCGATGTTGAACTCCTTTTTAATGGTATTAATTTCTTCATCAATCTTTTCAACCATAGGTTTTTTATTTGATTTTGAAGCAACTAACATGATGTTTTTACGAGTATGCTCATTAGAAATAAATTCAAAAATTTTTGTATTGTACTGCTGTTTTTCCATGAGCAATGCACGCATGGCATCGGTAATCATTTCATATTGTCTTTCTTTAAAAATACCATGTTTCAACAAAGGGTTGGCAATTTCCTTTCCTTTAGAAGCTTGTCTAAGTTGTTTGTGGCAACACGGAGCACAAATTATTAATGCAGCTTTAGCAGAAACGCCTTTAAAAATAGCATCATCTGTAGCTGTATCGCAAGCATGAAGTGCAATTAAAATATCAATTTTAGCCTCTTTTCAATCTTGTATGGTACTTTTCTGAAAAGATAATTGCTCAAAACCACATTTTGCAGCTGCATCATTGCAAAAATCAACCAATTCTTGTCGTATTTCTATGCCTTTCATCTCTACATTAAGTTTAAGTTGATTTTTCATAAAATCATACAACGCAAAAGTTAAATATCCTTTACCGGAACCCATATCAACTATGCGGATAGGTTCGTTAAATCGATTGTCTTTTAGTAAGCTTTCTACAATTTCGAGGTATTTATTAATTTGCTTGAACTTGCCGGCCATTTTAGGAAATACCTGACCATTTTCATCGGCAACACCTAAAATAGTTAAGTATTTACCCAATGCAGCTCTTTTTTTCTTAATCACATCATGCGATTCGGGTGGTTTGTTTTCAAAACTAGGAGGTAGCGTTTTTAAACTTCCTTTACCTTTTTTAGAAAATTGAAGGACAACATCCTCTTTAAGTGTAAACAGACGAGCAATTTTAAACTTGTTGTTAAGCAACTCCATTAACTCAGTATTAGTTTCTTCTAAGTTATAGTTTTTAACTTGGTCGTTAGTTTGATAATGGTAAGTAAAAGAAAAAACAAGCTCGTTTTTAATGCTTACTAAGCGAATGTAAACATTCAATAAACCATCGCTTTTGTAAGCCGGTTTACTTAAAGTAATTTTTACAAAAGATTTGTCGGTATAACTTGTTGCAAGTTTTTCTAAAAAAAGGTGGAGTTCATTCATGTGGCGAAGTTAGGTTAATTTAAGTAAATCTAATAGTATGCTTTGTAATAGAAAAAATCAATCCCTAGCCAGCCACTTATATGCCAAGCCACTCTATTACCATTGGCATTTTTTTTAACCCAACAATCCATTTATCATTTACTCTTTCTTGAAAAACAAAATCTTTACCAATTAAAAAAGTATCTAATCTTTGATAAAATAAATGAGTACTATATCTTGTTGAATTGTTATCTGCTATACCTAATCTGTAATATTTAGGGGTTAACCAAACTTCAAGTACTTCTAATTTATTTGCAATAACAATAAAATTATCTGGATAAATTATAGGAGAGTTTTCTGATATTCCGTTACTATCCGAAAAAATAATATTATCCTGCTTAGTTTGTATAAATAAATAAGCTTCAGAATTATCTGTCGCTTTAGAGATATTCTCTAAAACTTCTATCAAATAACTATACCCTTTTTCATTATTTAATAGTTCATCTTTCCCCTTATCTAATAAATCTTTTGGGTCATTATCCCAACATGCTGTTAGAACTGTAAAAAAAGCTATATATAATACTATTCTATACACATTCATTTTTCTGATTTTAAGTCCAATGATTTCTATTTCTTCATCTTTTTTAATAAATATTACCTTAATTTCTGTCTGAAGCTCGGCTTATGTCTTAGAAACTACAGACTTCAAAACCATCTACTATTTTTATAAAACAAACATAAGCTTTTTTTCGTTATTAGTTCCTAACGCCAATTAACCTTTCCTACAATAGTATCGTAATAAGCACAATAAAACGGTGTGGCATAAGTTTTGTAATAGTACTGCTGCACTAAAACTTACTAATTATGAAAAATTTAAAAACAACCCAACTATTCACAGGAATTTTTGCAATAGCGTTGGTCGTATTTTTTTCAGCGTACCAACAAAACGACCTTCCTACCGTAAATTATGACGGAAACACTTCATTAAGAACAGTAGAAAATAAAGCTTTTAAAGCCGGAGAGGTTTTAGAATTTCGCCTGCACTATGGTTTTGTTAATGCCGGGGTAGCCAAAATTGAGGTAAACAAACTCGATAAAAAAATAGCTAACAGAGACATTTACCATATTGTTGGAACAGGTAAAACTGTTGGAGCTACCGACTGGTTTTTCAAAGTTCGTGATCGTTACGAAACATTTTTGGATGCAGAAGGAGTTTTCCCGTGGATGTTTGTAAGAGACATTAACGAAGGCGGGTATAAGAAAAAACAAAAATACCAGTTTTTACAAACCAAGAAAAAAGTAGAAACCCACAAAGGAGAAGTGTATGAAACTCCGGAAGGTATCCAAGACATGCTTTCATCTTTCTTTTATGCTCGTACTTTAGACTACAGTAAATCGAAAGAAGGTGATGTTATTACTATTTGGACATTTGTAGATGAAGAAGTTTGGCCTTTAAAAATCAGATACATGGGTAAAGACCAAGTAAAAGTTGGTAAAACCACTTATAACGCTTTAAAATTTCACCCGGTAACTCAAAAAGGTAGAATATTTAAGCATGAAGAAGATGTTAGTTTTTGGATTTCTGACGATGAAAACAAAATACCTTTAATGATAGAAGCCAAAATATTAATTGGAGCAGTAAAAGCAGAACTGACCAATGCTGAAGGGTTAGCAAGCCCTTTAAACATAGCAAAAAAGTAAATTGTAACTTCTAAGATTGAGAGGTCGAAATTAACAACGCTAGTTTCGTACAATACATTTAACATTTCTTTGTTAAAAATAGCCTACAAAATACCACTGAGAAACAATTCTTAGTGGTATTTTTGTTTGCAATAGTTTTTCTTTCAAACTTTTTGGGAGAAAAATCGTTATTTTTTAATCACTTCATAAACAGAATTGCTTTTCACTAAAGAATGAAGAAAATAATAGTTCCCATACTTATTGCTGTAATAGCTGTGCTAGCTTTTGTGCTTTTTCAAAACAATAAAAACAAACAAGATTTTGAAGAAGCAAATATTAATGAAACTATTGCACTAGAAGAACAAGAACCGGACATAGAATATGGTTTTGAAATAGATTCGTTTACTGTTTATAAAGACATTATTCAGCCCAATCAGTTTTTAGCCAACATTTTATTGAAGTATCACATTCCTTATTCTCAAATAGATTTGCTCTCCAAAATGTCGAAAGAAGTATTTGATGTAAGAAAAATAGCTTCGGGAAAGAAATACACCATTCTGTGTAGTAAAGATTCCTTAGGTAAAGCTCAGTGTTTTATATACGAGCCTAACGAAACGGAATACATTGTGTTCGATATGCGAGATTCTATTTCCATTTACAAAGGGAAAAAAGAAGTTACCACTAAGGTAAAACAAATACAAGGTACCATCAATTCTTCTTTATATCAAACTTTGGTAGATAAAAAAGCCAGCCCCATGTTGGCTATTGAAATGGCAAATGTGTATGCTTGGACAATTGATTTTTATAGCATCCAAAAAGGAGATCATTTTAATGTGGTATATGAAGAACGTTATGTAGATGATGAATTTATTGGTGTTGGAAAGGTGTTGGCTGCTAATTTTAACCATTATGGGAAAGACCATTTTGCCTACCGATTCGAGCAAGATGGTATTCCGAATTACTTTGATGAAAACGGAGAAAGCATGAAAAGAGCGTTTTTAAAATCGCCTTTGGAATACGGAAGGCTTACCTCCGGGTTTACCATGAGAAGATTTCATCCGGTACAAAAGGTGAACAAACCTCATTTGGGAACAGATTATGCCGCACCAACAGGAACCCCTATTTTGGCAACAGGCGATGGTGTTGTTATAGAATCTGCTTATAAAAAATATAACGGCAATTATGTGAAAATTAAACATAACAGTACTTATACCACTCAGTATTTGCACATGAGTAAACGAAATGCTAAAGTAGGTCAAAGGGTAAAACAAGGAGAAGTAATTGGTTATGTAGGAAGCACCGGATTAGCTACCGGTCCACATGTTTGCTACAGATTTTGGAAACATGGTAGTCAAGTAAATCATTTAAAAGAAGAAACGCCACCAGCCGATCCGGTAACTAAAAACAATTTTCCACAATTTGAATTGTTAAAAGATAGTCTTAACAAAAAAATGAAACCTGCAGATTTGGTTAGTTGATACTACCTTTTTAAACAAAAAAAGCTTTTTATTAACAATTCAATAAAAATGAGCTTTTTACCTCGTCTCAAGCTTTTTAATATACCTAATTTCGCAGTTTTAATCATTTAAACCATTAAAACTGTTCGGCAATGAGTGAAAAACGCATCAAAAACGCTTTAATTTCAGTATTTTACAAAGATAACCTAGCTCCAATAGTTGAAAAATTAAATCAACTGGGAGTTACCATCTATTCTACGGGAGGCACACAAAAATTCATAGAGGAATTAAGTGTTCCGGTGGTTCCTGTGGAAGAACTAACTTCATACCCTTCTATTTTAGGAGGAAGAGTAAAAACCTTACACCCAAAGATTTTTGGTGGTATTCTTAACAGAAGAGCATTAGCAGAAGATCAAACTCAAATTGCCGAATACGAAATTCCTGAAATTGACTTGGTAATTGTAGATTTATATCCTTTTGAAGAAACAGTAAAATCAGGTGCTTCCGAACAAGACATTATAGAAAAAATTGATATTGGCGGTATTTCTCTTATCAGGGCGGCAGCTAAAAACTTTGCAGATGTAATTATTGTGTCGTCCAGAGAACAATATGCAGATTTATTAAACTTACTTAACTCCAATAACGGATTGTCTAACCTTTCAGATAGAAAAGATTTTGCCACCAAAGCGTTTGATATTTCTTCTCATTACGATACATCCATTTTTAACTGGTTTAACCAAGATAAAAATATGGTGTTTAAACAAAGTATTCGAACCACACAAGCACTTCGATATGGTGAAAACCCTCACCAAAAAGGATATTTCTGTGGCAATTTAGATGAAATGTTTACCAAGCTGCACGGCAAAGAACTTTCTTACAATAATTTGCTAGATGTAGATGCTGCAGTAAATTTAATTGCTGAATATAAAAATGCCGAGCCAACTTTTGCTATTCTTAAGCACAATAACGCTTGTGGATTAGCCACTCGCCCAACACTATTACAGGCATGGAACGATGCACTTGCCGGAGATCCTGTTTCTGCTTTTGGTGGCATATTAATTTGTAACAAAACCATAGATGAGGCTACAGCCAAAGAAGTAAACAAGCTGTTTTGCGAAGTGGTAATAGCTCCTGATTTTGATGCAGCTGCCTTGGAAATCTTAAAAGAAAAAAAGAACAGGATTATTCTACAGCAGCGTGAAGTAGCATTGCCTAATAAGCAATTCAGAACCATATTGAACGGAGTACTTTTGCAAGATAAAGATGCAATAACAGCTAGTCCTGATGAATTTACCACGGTTACCCAAAAAGCACCCACTTCAGCGGAGATAAAAGACTTGGTTTTTGCCAATAAATTGGTGAAGCATACCAAATCTAACACCATAGTTTTGGCTAAAGGAGAGCAGTTACTTGCTAGTGGTACCGGGCAAACCTCAAGAGTGGATGCATTACGCCAAGCCATACATAAAGCACAGAGTTTTGGTTTTGATTTGAACGGAGCTGTAATGGCTTCTGATGCTTTTTTCCCTTTCCCGGATTGTGTTGAAATAGCTCATGAAGCCGGAATAACAGCTGTAATTCAACCCGGAGGATCTATAAAAGATAATGAATCAATTGCTTATTGCGATGCCAATAATATGGCTATGGTAACTACCGGCATACGTCATTTCAAGCATTAGAAAATAAACAAAAAAATGTTTACATATACTATAACTAAAAAACAGAACTAACGTTAAATTTCATACATTTACCGTATCAAATTTTAATTACCATGGGTTTATTTAACTTTTTAACACAAGAAATAGCAATAGATTTAGGAACAGCCAACACGCTTGTAATATTTAACGATAAGGTGGTGGTAGATGAACCCTCTATTGTTGCCAAAGACAGAATGACCGGAAAAATTATAGCTGTCGGGAAAAAAGCGATGCAAATGCACGGAAAAACACACGAAGATATCAAAACCATTCGTCCTTTAAGAGATGGTGTTATCGCTGATTTTGACGCTGCTGAGCACATGATTAGAGGAATGATTAAAATGATAAACCCTAAAAAACAACTTTTTGCCCCTTCATTAAAAATGGTTATTTGTATTCCTTCCGGCATTACCGAAGTTGAAAAACGTGCGGTTAAGGATTCTGCTGAACATGCCGGAGGAAAAGAAGTTTACTTAATTCACGAACCTATGGCGGCAGCAATAGGTATCGGAATTGATGTGCTAGAACCAATGGGAAACATGATTATTGATATAGGTGGTGGAACTTCCGAAATTGCCGTGATTGCTTTAGGAGGTATTGTTTGTGATAAATCAATTCGTGTAGCAGGAGATGATTTTACCAACGACATTGTAGATTACATGAGAAGACAACACAATTTGCTTATTGGTGAACGTTCAGCCGAACAAATCAAAATAGAATGTGGTTCTGCGTTAACAGAATTAGATAACCCACCGGATGATTACCCTGTTCAAGGAAGAGATTTAATGACCGGCACACCAAAGGAAATTACTGTGTCTTATACAGAAATTGCCCATGCTTTGGATAAATCTATTGCAAAAATTGAAGAAGCGGTTTTAAATGCATTGGAAATGACTCCGCCTGAGCTTTCTGCCGATATTTACAAAACCGGTCTTTATTTGGCTGGTGGTGGCTCTATGTTAAGAGGCTTAGATAAAAGAATTTCAATGAAAACAAAACTGCCTGTACATATTGCTGAAGATCCACTAAGAGCAGTTGCCAGAGGTACCGGCATTGCTCTTAAAAATATTGAAAAATTACCTTTCCTGATAAAGGATGTTAAGGCTTAATAAAATAGTTATAACCAACAAACTAAATGAGAAATTTTATACAATTTCTAGTTAAAAATTCATTTATATTTTTATTTCTTTCTTTAGAAATTGTAGCATTTTTTCTTATCGTTAAAAATAATGAGTACCAAAGCTCTAAGGTATTCAATTCTTCCAATTATTTGGTAGGCAATTTAATGGCTTCCGTAAAAGAAGTAAAAGATTACCTTCAGTTAAAAGAGGTCAATCAGAATTTAGCTCAGCAAAATGCAGAATTACTTTCTAAAGATAAAAGATCTTTTGTGAAAATTTTTGGTAATAGTGTAGTTATCAATGATACTACTTATTATCAAAAATACGTTTATACTACCGCTAAAGTCATTAATAATTCCACCAATAATCGTGAAAATTATCTTACCCTTGATCAAGGTGAGATTAACGGAATTAAACCCGGAATGGCAGTAATTGGTACCAATGGAGTTGTTGGAATTGTTAAAAATGTTTCTCCACATTTTAGCTCAATAATTTCCTTGTTACACCAAAAAATTTCTATTAGTGGAAAAATTAAAAAAAGCAATTATTTTGGTTCAGTAATGTGGGATTCCGACCAAAATAACCATCGTACTGCTTTGCTCAAAGAAATTCCTAACCATGTTCAGTTACAAAAAGGAGATACCATTATTACCAGTGGGTTTTCTACTATTTTCCCGGAAGGTGTACCTATTGGCATTGTAAAAGACTTTGATTTACCTAAAGGGAGTAATTTTTATGAAATTACTATTGAGCTTACTACCGATTTCAAACAAGTTTCGCATGTTTATATTGTTAAATCTCTTACAAAAGAAGAACAACAAAGCCTAGAAGCTAAAAATCAAGAAGATGTTGATTGATATTCTTACACATAGCACTCGTTTTATTGTATTTATCCTTTTACAAGGATTAATTCTAAATAACATCGAACTGAGTGGATATATCAATCCATTTTTATATGTTTTGTTTATACTCACCTTACCACTTACTGCATCCAAATACTTAGTGTTAATTCTTAGTTTTATCACTGGTTTAGTTATCGATATGTTTTCTAGTACTATGGGATTTCATGTGGCAGCAACTGTTTTTGTTGGGTTTTTAAGGCCTTATATTTTAAAGCTGCTAGAACCACGAGATGGCTATGAGCCGAATTATTCCGTTAATGTTTCAGACATGGGATTAAAATGGTTTGCCACCTATACCGTTATTTTGGTATTAGCACACCACTTGTTTTTGTTTTATGTAGAATCTTTTACATTAAGTCAGTTTTTTACTACTTTAGGAAGAGCTTTGTTAAGCACCATTTTCACGCTGTTTTTGATAGCCATTACACAATTGCTTTATTACAAACAAAATAATAAAAGGTAAGCTTTTTAAGAAGTATCGATGAATAATTTAACCAACAGAAAATTTATTGTAGGTGCTATCTTTAGCATCATTGGGTTAATATTTATTATTCGATTGTTTAATGTTCAAGTAGTAAACAATAAGTATAAATTAGATTCTGCTAATAATGTTCTAAGGGTAATTACCGAATATCCTGCAAGGGGGTTGCTTTACGATAGAAATGGAAAATTGTTGGTTTACAACGAAGCCGCTTATGATTTAATGGTTATTCCGGGGCAATTAAAAACCATAGATACTGTGTTGTTTTGTAAACTATTAAATATTGAAAAATCGGTATTTATAGAAAAAGTTAATAAAGCAAAAAGCTATTCTAGGTATAAACCATCGGTTTTTGAAAAAGAGCTTACAGCAGAAAATTATGCTAACATTCAAGATCAGATGTATCAATTTCAAGGGTTTTTTGCACAAACCAGAACTTTACGAAAATACCCTAATAACAATGCCGCTCATTTATTAGGATACATAGGAGAAGTAAACAATGCCGTATTAGAGAAGAACAAATATTATAAATCAGGGGATTATATCGGGAAAAGTGGGATAGAGTTGGCTTATGAACATTTATTACGAGGGAAAAGAGGAGTTAGAAAAATTTTAGTTGACGTTCATAATCGTGAGAAAGGCAGCTATAATAACGGCTTGGAAGATACACTTTCGGTAGCAGGGAAAAACCTTACTACCACCATTGATTTGGACTTACAAACCTATGGGGAACTATTAATGCAAAACAAAACGGGAAGTATAGTTGCCATAGAACCACAATCAGGTGAAATTTTAAGTTTAGTTTCTTCTCCGGGATATAACCCGAACCTTCTTGTTGGAAGATCCATCAAAACAAATTACCCTATACTTACCAAAGATAGCTTAAAGCCATTGTTTAATAGAGCGACAATGGCACAATATCCTCCCGGTTCAATTTTTAAAACAGTTCAAGCCTTAATTGCATTGCAAGAAGGTGTAATAACAGAAAATGCAGGATTTCAGTGTGTAAGAAGTTTGGTAGGGTGTCATAATCATCCAACAGCAACAAATGTAGCGGCATCTATAAAAATGTCGTGTAACCCTTATTATTACTTTGTTTTTAAACGATTAATTCAACAAGGAAAGGTAAAAAGTATTTTTAAAGACAGTGAAATAGGGTTGGCAAAATGGAATCAAAACGTGAAGAAGTTTGGATTTGGTGGTACGTTACACACAGATATTCCGGGAGTAAAAAACGGACTAGTACCGGGAGTAGATTTTTATAACAAATGGTATGGTGAAGGACGTTGGGCATTTAGCACCATTTTTTCTTTAAGTATTGGACAAGGAGAGTTAGGGGTTATTCCAATTCAGATGGCAAATTTGGCAGCAATAATTGCCAACAAAGGATATTATTATCCGCCTCATGTAATTAAAAAAATTGATGGCAAAGACAGTCTTCCTCCTGATTTATCGGAAAAAGTAAATGTGGGTATCAATAGTGAGTATTTCTTGCCAATTATTGAAGGTATGCGAGGTGTAGTGGATGAACCCGGTGGAACAGCTAGAAGAGCTAAAATAAACGGCATAACAGTTTGTGGAAAAACAGGAACAGCACAGAATCCACATGGAGAAGACCATTCGGTATTTATTGCTTTTGCTCCCATGGATAATCCAAAAATTGCCATTGCTGTTTATGTAGAAAACTCTGGTTTTGGTGGAACTTGGGCAGCACCAATTGCCAGCCTGATGATGGAAAAATATTTAACCGATAGCATTAGCGATCCGTTAAAAGAAAAACGAATTTTAGAAGCTAATTTATTAAACGTAGTTCCTAAAAAATGAGAAATAGAACTAGTATATATGGCAGTTTGGATTGGGTTACCATATTTACCTACCTTGTTTTGGTAATTATTGGTTGGCTAAGTATATATGCAGCAGTCTATAACGAGGAGCACAGCGAAATTTTTGATCTTTCACAACGTTATGGCAACCAATTGATTTGGATAGTTTTTTCTATCATTGTGGCGGTTGTTATTTTAATGATAGAAGGAAGTTTTTTCACTTCATTTGCCTATCCGATTTATGGCAGCGTACTCTTATTGTTAATTGGTGTACTATTATTTGGAGCAGAAATAAAAGGGGCTAAATCTTGGTTTAGAATTGGCAGTTTTGCCTTTCAGCCGGCAGAGTTTGGAAAATTTGCCACAGGTTTAGCGTTGGCAAAATATCTTTCCACATTAGGAATCAACATGAAAGATTTTAAAACCAAACTAACTGCTATTGCAATAATTGGTATTCCGGCATTGTTCATTTTGTTGCAAAACGACACAGGTTCCATGTTGGTTTATTTTTCGTTTGTAATAGTGCTTTATAGAGAAGGACTTTCAGGAAACGTATTATTAATGGGAATTGCTACCGCTTTTTTATTTATTATTTCTTTGCTGATGCGATTGCAAACCTTTACGTTTTTTGATAAAGAAATAGGTGGAGAAACTTTGTTGGTGTTTATCATAGCTGCTATTGGTGGAATAAGCATATATTTCTCAAGAAAGATAAAAAAACTTTGGTTGATTATTACTGTAATAATGATAGCTGCGGCAGGAATTGTTTACAGTGTTGATTATGTTTTTAATAATGTGTTGGAGCCTCATCAATCGAAAAGAATAAATGTGATGCTAGGTGTAGAATCAGACCCTAAAGGAGCAGGGTACAACGTAAACCAATCACTTATAGCTATTGGTTCGGGAGGGTTTACGGGAAAAGGGTTTTTAAAAGGAACACAAACAAAATTTAACTTTGTACCTGAACAAAGTACTGACTTTATTTTTTGCACCATAGGTGAGGAATGGGGGTTTTTAGGCACTTTTGTAGTGGTTGCTATCTTTGTTTTTCTCTTTTTAAGACTGATTTTTTTAGCTGAACGTCAGCGTTCTACATTTAGTAGGATTTATGGGTATTGTGTAGCAACCATTTTATTTTTCCATTTCATGATAAATATAGGAATGACCATTGGGTTGGCTCCCGTAATAGGAATTCCATTACCGTTTATAAGCTACGGGGGCTCATCATTGTGGGCATTTACTATTTTACTATTTATATTTATTCGTTTGGATGCAGAGCGGCTTCATGTACTCAGGTAAAATTCATTTTCATGAAACATTTGAACGATTTAATAAAACAAAAATAAACAGATGCAAAAGACAATTCTAATTTCAGGAGCTACAAGTGGTTTTGGCAAAGCAACAGCAGCACTTTTTGCTCAAAACAACTATCGAGTAATTATTACAGGAAGGAGAAAAGACCGATTACAAGAGATAGCCAACGAACTTAGTGAAAAATACCAAACACCTGTATTGCCTTTATGTTTTGACGTAAGAGACCAAAAAGCAGTTAATTTAGCCATTAGTGGCTTAGAGGAAGATTGGAGAAAAATTGATATTTTGGTAAACAATGCCGGTCTAGCCAGTGGCTTAGACTTTATTCAGGATGGAGCTATAGAAGACTGGGAAAAAATGATAGATACCAATATTAAAGGATTATTATACTTGTCTAAAGCAGTAATGCCATTAATGATTTCAGAAAAAAAAGGACACATCATCAATATTGGTTCTACTGCGGGTAAAGAGGTGTATGAAAAAGGAAATGTTTATTGTGCTTCCAAACACGCTGTTGATGCCATCTCTAAAAGTATGCGAATAGATTTGTTGCAACACGGCATAAAAGTAACACAAATTTGCCCGGGTTTAGCAGAAACAGAATTTTCTGAAGTACGTTTTCATGGAGATAAACAACGAGCAGCAAGTGTTTATAAAGGTTATCAGCCAATGACAGCTGAAGACATAGCATCAATAATTTATTATGCAGCCACTTTGCCGCCTCATTTGTGCATCAATGATGTGGTTGTAACATGCTTGGCTCAAGCAAATAGTTTTTATGTGAATAAACAATTGTAGATTAACTTTTATGAAAATCTGAATTTTAAAATAATAATCGAACTCAGGTTTAAAAGATAGTTGAAGAAAAATTATTTTACAAAATCTTAACATTATTCTTTTCTTAAAAAGTCAGTTTAATTAAAATGTTGAGCTTACTTTTGCCGACTTTTTGTTAAACAATCTAATCAGTTAATTTTATGTTATTTAGCTATTTTAATTTTAAAGAAATTGCTACGGCAACCATGATTCTTTTTGCAGTAATTGATATTGTTGGTTCTGTTCCAATTATTATTGATTTACGCCAAAAAACCGGACATATCCAATCGGAAAAAGCCAGTTTGGTATCGTTGGTGTTAATGATATTGTTTTTATTTGTTGGAGAGTCTATTTTAGGGCTAATAGGCATTGATGTAAGTTCATTTGCCATTGCAGGGTCATTTATTATTTTCTTTTTAGCATTAGAAATGATTTTAGGTATTCGATTATACAAAGAAGAAAATAATGGAGGAAAAAGCACAGCCTCTATTGTGCCTATTGCCTTTCCTTTAATTGCCGGTGCCGGAACTATGACTTCTTTGCTTTCATTAAGAGCTGAATATGCTGTTCAGAATATAATTGTTGCCATAGTAGTTAATATCATTTTAGTTTATGTGGTATTAAAATCATCTAAGTTTATTGAGCGAATTTTAGGTCAAGGAGGAATAAACGTGCTAAGAAAAGTTTTTGGTGTAATTTTACTGGCAATAGCGGTTAAATTATTTAGAAGTAATGCGGGGTTGTAAAAATGCCAAAAATTACTATATATACCGATGGAGCAGCCAAAGGAAATCCCGGAAACGGAGGTTATGGTGTGGTAATGATGAGCGGTAAACATAAAAAAGAACTTTCGGAAGGCTTTAGAAATACGACCAATAACAGGATGGAACTGCTAAGTGTAATAGTTGCTTTAGAAACCATTAAGTTAACTAATGCCGAAGTAGAAATTTTTTCTGACTCTAAATATGTGGTAGATGCAGTAGAAAAAGGTTGGGTATTTGGTTGGCAAAAAAAAGGATTTAAAGGCAAAAAAAATGTGGATTTGTGGCAACGATTTCTAAAAATCTATCCAAAACATCGTGTAAAATTTCACTGGGTAAAAGGGCATGCAGGAAACATTTACAACGAACGCTGCGATGAATTGGCTGTTGCAGCAGCAGAAAGCAAAGAACTATTGGTAGATAAAGGATATGAGAAAGAACAAGCAGGATTACTGTAACATTACTAACTCACGTATATTTTTTTTGCAAACACCAATTTAATCCTTATTTTTGTTAGGATTAAAGTGCGTAATCTCATTGAATAAATTATTTATGAAATAGCCACGTGCCGAAGCACACAAACACCAATGAAAATTTAAATGGCGTATTCCATATAACCGATTTAATAAAATAAAATATACATATGAAACAGCTATTACTCTACCTATGTTGTGCGATATTTATGGTGGCTTGTCATGATAGTTCAACACAAGAAGATAATACGCTGTCTTTCGACACCAATCATCCGCTTACCGAAAAAAGAGCTGAAGCCACTAAAGAAGTTCTTGCAACTATTCCTTTACCTCCAGAGGCTGCTGCCATTTTCCAAAATGAGGGCGTGGTGTACGACAAAAGCTACTTAAATCCCATCGATAAAATTGCTACCTATACCACCAATATAAAAAAGGCACTAAATTTTGGTGTTTATGGAGTGGATTTAAGTTACGCTACTATTTTTGACCAAACCCAGGAAAGTATGCGTTATTTAAGTGTTGCTCAGCAATTAGCCGAAGAAATGGGGCTGACCAATGTGTTTGACAATGCTACCATTGAACAAGTAGAACGTAATATTGAAAACAAAGATTCTGTACTGACTATTGCCGAACAAAGCTATAAAAAAGCAGATGGGTTTTTAAAAGAATCGCAACAAGATGATTTGGCGGCTTTAGTGCTGGTTGGTAGTTGGGTGGAAGGCTTATATTTAGGAACTCGTCAATCTGGTGAAGATATTGAAAAGAGTACTATCAGAAAAAAAATAAACGAACAAAAACCTTCTTTAACAGCACTTATAAATTTACTTTCTACTTTCGAAAACAGCACCATTGCCAACCTCAACAATCAACTAAAACAATTAGATGAAATATTTTATATTGAAAATCAATCCGATTTTATTAATATCGCTAACAAGACGGCTGAAATAAGAAATCAAATTATAAACTAAATCCAAACCAAATATGAAAACAACAATTGTAATTGCATCTGCATTAATTTTTTCACTTACTATGAATGTTAATGCTCAAAACAAAGCTTCTAAAAATGAAGTAAAAGTTGAGAAAAAAGAGAAAAAAGTAAAGAAAGAAAAGAAACAAAAAAAGGTAAAGAAAGAAGCTGCCAATAAAAATGAAGAAAAAACCAATAACGGAAACGCTTATGGGAAGAATAAAGGAGACTTGAAAGGAAAAGAGTTTGGTCAGGATAGAGCAGCCAATGCTAAAATTCAAGCTAAGAAAGACAAAGAAGTGGTAGAAAAAAATATTGAAACGTTAGTGAAGGAAATTCAAAACGAAGAGAAAAACTTAACGGAAGTAAAAGCTCAAAAGGACCCTGCAAACAACCAAAACAATCAGGTAGATGAAGCCATCAAAGCGTCTGAAAATAAAATAAAAGAAATGACCGAAAAGCTTAAAGAGCAAAATAATAAATTGAAAGAATTAGATAAAATCATCAACGAAAAAAAGTAAAGAACAATGAGTAACAATATTAGTACGGATAAAGCTCCAAAACCCATGGGACTTTATCCGCATGCCAAAAGAGCAGGGAACCTACTGTTTCTTTCAGGGGTTGGTCCAAGAGCAGCAGGATCGGGAAGTGAAGAGGCTAACATACCGGGATTAAAATTTGATAAAAACGGTAATTATGAAGTGTTTGATTTTGAAGCACAGTGTCGTTCAGTATTCGGTAATGTAAAGCTAATACTAGAAGAATCGGGAGCTAAATGGCAGGACTTGGTAGATGTTACCGTTTTCCTTACCGACATGAAAAGAGATTTTAAAACCTACAATCGTATTTATGCCGAATATTTTAAAGATAACCAACCTTGCCGCACAACGGTTGAGGTGGGCTCTTTACCATCGCCCATAGCCATAGAACTAAAATGTATTGCTTATTTGACAGTATAATAAGCTCTTGATTTTTTAACAAAATTCTACAATTACTTGATTTCTAAAAGGTAAATTCTGAGCTTGATTTTTCATCATATTACCGACTATTTTTGCTACCTTTACCCTTGAAAATTTAATCTACAAAAATGTCCAAACTCACGCTTAGTTTAGATGAAGAATATGATTTTGAACTTATAGGAATGAGTTGTCATTTAAGAGATTACAGAATTTGTTGGTCTATCAATCAATTACTTAAGATTGACTTAACTCGTGTGGATGATTATGAAGTAATTAAAAACAATGAAGTGCTCACCTTTTCCTTTTATGAGTTTTTTGAAGAAGAGGATGGGGTGGAATATTATGTGTTGTCCAACAAATGCGAAAAGGGATACTTGATACCCGAAAAGCAGAACTTTGACTATTTTATGATATTGAAAGGCAATACGGAAGAAGAGTTGCTACAAAATATAACACAACAAATAAAGTCAGTAAATGGGGTAAATATTACCCATCAGATTGATGTGAATGAATTAAAATCGAAACGAAATTTAATATTCTAATGAATTACAGAAAAACAAAAATTGTCGCCACCATTGGCCCCGCTACATCTTCCAAAACCATGCTTAAAAAAATTATTAAAGCAGGAGTGAATGTATGTCGAGTAAATTTTTCCCATGGAACATACGAAGATCACGAACAAGTAATCAACTCTATTAGAGAACTAAATGATGAACTAGGGAAACATACTGCTATTTTAGCCGATTTGCAAGGGCCCAAAATTAGAGTAGGTAAAATTGAAAATAATGGCGTAATGCTTAAAAATGGCTCTAAATTTATCCTTACTACCACTAAGTGCGAAGGAACTGCCGAAAAAGCCTATATCAGTTATACCACCTTCCCCAAAGATGTAAAACCCAAGGAAAAAATATTGTTGGATGATGGGAAATTGGTGTTGGAAGTGGTGTCAACCAATCAGAAAAACGAAGTAGTTACCAAAGTGCTTCATGGGGGTAAATTATCTTCCAACAAAGGGGTAAACTTACCCAACACCAAGGTTTCACTTCCAAGCCTAACTAAAAAGGATTTAGAAGATTTAAACTTTGCACTAAAGATGAATATCTCTTGGATAGGGCTTTCATTTGTTAGAAGTGCCAGAGATATTATTGAGTTGAAACACATCATCACTAAAGCAAAAAGTAATGCTAAAATTGTAGCTAAAATTGAAAAGCCGGAAGCAGTTGCCGAAATTGACGACATCATAAAAGAAACAGACGCCATTATGGTTGCTCGAGGTGATTTAGGAGTAGAAATTCCATTTCAAAAAGTGCCGCTTACCCAAAAAATGATTGTGAAAAAATGCATGCAAGCTGCTAAGCCGGTAATTATTGCTACTCAAATGATGGAAAGCATGATTGATAATATTACACCTACCAGAGCAGAAGTAAATGACGTAGCAAATGCCGTTCTAGATGGAGCCGATGCCGTGATGTTAAGCGGTGAAACTTCTGTAGGAAAGCATCCTGAAGAAGTGATTAAAGCCATGGTAAGCATCATTGAAAATGTAGAAACCAGTGAATCACTTTACCATTATGAATATCCACCAGACGAAACCATTCAAGAACGTTTTATAACAGACTCTATCTGTTTTAATTCATGTAGATTAGCTCATAGAACCAATGCGGCAGCCATTATTACCATGACTTTTTCCGGTTATACAGGGTTTAAAATTGCCAGTTTTAGACCAAAAGCCGGAATTTATGTTTTTACAGGCAACAAAGACATCCTAAACATGTTAAGCTTAGTGTGGGGAGTAAAAGTATTTTACTATGATAAATTTGTAAGTACCGATCATACTATTGCCGATATTAAATACATCCTAAAAAAAGAAAAACGAATTAAAAAGAAAGACTTAATCATCAACTTGGCAAGCATGCCTATTACAGAAAAAGGACAAACCAATATGATGAAATTGAGTTTTGTGGATTAAAAAATAAAAACATTAAAAATATTACTATGTCATTAAATATAGATTTACTTAGAGAAATTGCAGAAGCAGCGGGAGCTCCCGGACACGAACAACGTATTAGAGAAATTGTAATCAGAGAAGTTAAGCCACTTGTAGATAAAGTGGAAGTGGATAATATGGGCAACGTTTACGCCATTAAAAAAGGAAAAGAATCACAAAAAGTGATGATTGGTGCTCACATGGACGAAATAGGGTTTATTGTTACCCATATTGATGATAACGGATTTGTTCGTTTTCATACCTTGGGCGGGTTCGATCCAAAAACATTAACGGCACAAAGGGTAATTATTCATGGGAAAAAAGACGTTATTGGTGTAATGGGTTCTAAACCTATCCATGTAATGACGCAAGAAGAGAGAGGGAAAAATTTAAAAACTACCGACTTTTTTATTGATTTAGGAATGAATAAAGAAGAAGTAGAAAAAATAGTAAACATTGGAGACCCCATTACCAGAGATAGAAATTTAATAGAAATGGGAAACTGTGTTAATTGTAAATCGTTAGATAACAGGTTGGCAGTTTTCATTCTTATTGAATCATTAAGAGACTTAAAAAACAAAGAAGTACCTTACGATGTGTATGGTGTTTTTACCGTTCAGGAAGAAGTTGGAATAAGAGGAGCAAGTGTAGCATCATTAAAAATTCAACCCGATTTTGGCTTTGGTTTAGATACCACTATTGCTTACGATGTGCC